>CAZVVS010000041.1:0-19677 GCA_964630585.1 uncultured Gordonia sp. | reverse complement strand
GGGCCGGACCGCGGAATCGGGCGTCGTCGTGCTCACCTGCGTCGAGAAGTCGCAGTGCTTGGTCATGCCGGCGAGCTCCACCACGCGCTCCAACTGCATCTCGCCCCACCGGCCGCGCAAGTGTGGTGTGTGCAGGGCGTTCGTCAGCGCTTGGGTCTGCATACCCAGGCGGTGCGACGCCTGAGCCATGCCGCGCACCTGTTCGGACAATCCGGCGTAGGCGCCGATCCGGTCACGCTCGGTGCGCTGCACCTGCTCGGCCAGCCGGTGCAGCGACTCGTGCAGCGGCCCGACCACCTGGTTCACCGACGCGCCGATCGCCACCGATTGTCGTCGGGCGGCATCCTCACTCGCCGACGCGAGGGCGCGCGACGTCAGGTCGGCGGCGTCGCGCACCGCACGGGACTCGGCGAGCGCCGCGGCCAGGGCGGGCGCCGACCGTGACGCGTGAGCGCTCCACCCGACGGCGATGCCCGCCACCAGTGCGAGGATTGCGATCGCGACGACGCCAGAAGTAGCCATGCCGCGATCATCGCAGGGTGGTCCGACAATCCCGGGACGCTACGCCGTCACGTTGTCGGCGGTGGCGTCGATGTCGGAGATCACCGTCACGAGACGCCGGAGGTGGTCCATCTCGAAGACCTGGTCGGGCCCTTGCGGTGCGGTATCGGTGAAGGGCGGGTCATAGAGCTGTCCGGCGTCCATCGCCCCGTTGCTAGTCAGATAGTCGACGCTTCTGCTCACCCGTGATCACCGGCCAAACGTTAGTCCACTGCCTCGTGGTCGAGCAGCCAGCGCTTGATCTCGAGGCCGTAGCGGAAGCCGCCGAGCGAGCCATCGGTGCGCAGGATGCGGTGGCACGGGACGAACAGGGCTGCGGCATTGGTCGCGCAGGCGCGCGCTGCGGCGCGGACGGCCTGGGCGTTGCCGGCCATCTCGGCGAATGCCGTGTAGGTGCGGGTCTCGCCGGGGGAAACGGTTCGCAGCACCTTCCAGGCCTGCTCGATGAACGGCCCGCCGCCCTGTTCGACGGCGATCTCCTCGACGGCGCCCGGCTCGCCGTCGTAGTAGGCGGCGATGGCGTCGAGGATCGTCTTGCCGGGGCCCCCACCTTGGTCGGACATGAGTTCGTCGACGGGGCGCAGGCGCGGGTTGACCAGGGCCATCAGGTAACCGGGGTCGTCGGTCCACCCCGACGCCAGGACTGTGCCGTCGTCGTGGATCACGGTGAACGGTCCGTTCGGGGTGGTGGTGGTCAGGCTTGCCGCGGTTGCGGTCATGGAACGTCTCCTTCGTCAGTCTTCTCGGGTGTGGCGAGCAACGCGTGCCGCCATAGGTGCATCGACGCGTAGGAGCGCCACGGTGCGGTATCGGCAAGAGCGGCTGCGCCGACGCCGAGCCGGGCCGCGGCGTTGCGCACGACCAGATCGGTGTCGAGCAGGATGTCGGGATCGCCGGCCACCGTCATGGTGAGGTAGTCCGCGGTCCAGGCGCCGATTCCGGGGCGCGCCAACAAGGCGACACGTAACTCAGACGCTGCGACCCCTGCATGCAGTTCCACCGCCCCGTCGGCGACAGCCCGTGCGATGGCGACGATCGCATCGATCCGCCGCCGCGGTCCGCGTAGGACCTCGGCGCCGGATTCGGCGATGGCGGCCGGTGTCGGGAAGCGGCGGACTGGTTCGTCGTCGCTGGTCCAGGGGGTGGACTCGCCGAGTTCGGCAACGAGCCGGGCGAGGTGGGTCCGGGCGGCGGCGGTACTGATCTGCTGTCCGATCATCGTCGAAACGACCGACGCGAACGGGTCGCAACTACCCGGAACCCGTACACCGGCGGCGGCCCGCACGAGTGCGCCGAGCGGACCGTCGAGCAGTGCCGCGTCGATCGCCTCGATGTCGGCATCAAGGTCGAGGAGGCGCCGCACACGGTTGACGGCTGTACCCAGGTCGCGCAGATCGAGGTGGTGCAGCGTGAGCTGCACATGGTCGTCGGCAAACGTGATCCCCGCAAGCGCGGGGCCGTGGGGCAATTCGAGGACCCGCTGCGTCGGCGTCGAATGGCCGGGGACGGAGTGTGCGCGCAGGTGCCACTGCAACCACTGCCGGTTCAGCGGCGCGCGGAACGGGAGGCGAAGTGACACGTGCCCGTCGGAGCGGACGCGGGTCGCGGGTGTCCGACGCAATTGCGACGGGGAGGCGTCGAACACCGACCGGATGGTGTCGTTGAACTGTCGGACGCTGGCGAACCCGGCCGCGTAGGCGATGTCGGTCATCGCCAAGTCGGTGCGGGTGATGAGCACCCGGGCGTTGGCGGCGCGTTGCGCGCGCGCCAATGCGAGCGGACCGGCGCCGAACTCGGCGGTGAGGATCCGCTCGAGTTGCCGCGGCGAGTAGCCCAGCATGGCCGCCAACCCGGTGACGCCGGAGCGGTCGACGACTCCGTCGGCGATGAGGCGCATCGCGCGCGCCGCGACATCGGCGGCATGGTCCCAGCGGGGGGACCCGGGCACGGCGTCGGGAACGCATCGCCGACACGCGCGAAACCCTTGCCGTTGCGCCGCGGCGGCGGTGGGGACGAAAGCGACGTTGGCACGCTTGGGTGTTCGCGCCGGGCATGACGGTCGGCAGTAGATCCCGGTGCTGGACACGGTGACGACGAACTGGCCGTCGAATCGCGCGTCACGGGACTCCAGCGCTCGGTAGCAGCGCTCGAAGTCCAGGGCCGTCGTCATGTCCTCCACTCTGACACCTGTGACGACCGTGTGGCTGGCGGAAAACCGACATCGCGCTGACCGGGGCCTACGGCCGGTCGGGACGGGTGTTCTGTGTGACAATGCGCGGGTGACGAGTGATGCAACGAGTTCCGACGCCGACCCGACGTCCGACCCGACGCCCGACCCGACGTCCGACGATGCGACGGACACCGACGACGCGGCTTCGCGCGACCGGCTGCACGTCGCCGGCGATTGGTTGGCGAGCGCCGCACGGGTGTCGATTCAGATCATCGCCGTCCTCGCACTGCTGTGGGTGATCGGCAACATCCTCGGCAAGGTGTGGTCCGGGGTCATGCCGGTGGCCCTCGCTCTGCTCTTCGCCACCGTGCTGTGGCCGGGCGTCGCTTGGTTGCGCCGCCGCGGAGTCAAGGACGCTCCGTCGGCCGCCATCATGACGATTGCCGGCATCCTCGTGTTGGTCGGCGTCGTGGCCGGGATCGTGCCCTCGGTCGCGAGCCAGGCCAACGCCATCGGCCAGAAGGCGGCCGAGGGCATCGTCAAGGCCAAGCATTGGCTGCAGGGCCCCCCGCTCAACATCGGCGACGACCAGATCTCCAGCACGCTCGACACCCTGCAGGACAAGATCAAGGACAGTGCCGGCTCGATCGCCCAAGGTGCGGTCAGCGGCGTGAGCACGGCGATGTCGACGGTGATGATGGTCTTCACCGTCCTCATCCTGCTGTTCTTCTTCCTCAAAGACGGTGAGAAGTTCCTGCCGTGGCTGCGGCGCACCAGCGGCGATCGCGCTGGCGCGCACCTGGCCGACCTGCTCGCCCGGATCTGGACGACCCTCTCGGGCTTCATCCGCACCCAGGCGATCGTGAGCTTCATCGACGCGGCCTTCATCGGCGCGGCGCTCTTCATCATCGGCGTCCCGCTGGCCGGGGTGCTCACCGTGATCACGTTCATCGCGGGCTTCGTGCCGATCGTCGGCGCCGTCGTCGCCGGTGCCCTGGCGGTGTTGTTGGCGCTCGTCGGCAAGGGGTGGGTCGCCGCGGTGATCATGCTTGTCGTGATCCTGCTGGTCCAGCAACTCGAGGGGAATGTCCTGCAACCCTGGCTGCAGGCCAAGGTGATGGAGTTGCACGCGGCGATCGTGCTGCTGTCGGTGATGCTGGGCGGATCGATGTTCGGCATCGCCGGTGCGTTCCTGGCCGTGCCGGTCGTGGCGACCGTTGCCGTGATCTTCCGCTACGCGAACGAGCAGCTGTCGCGCAAGGCGGGGGAGGGTGCGCCGCCGGATACGCCACCCGATTCTGCCGAGGCGGCGCCGACGGAGGCTTCCGTCGACGCTTAGGCCCGCGCCGACTCGATCGCCGGGCCGATGATGGCGGCCAAGTCGGCGGCCACGTCGCGGTCACCCTCCGGCGGCATCGCCACGTAGCTCAGTGCCATCCGGGTCAACGTGCGCGCGATGCGCTCGGCGTCGTCGTAGGACATGTTCAGCCACGTCGACTCGGCCAGTGCCTGGTGGAGGATCTCCGACGCGGTGGTGATCAGCGGACCGGCATCTGTCGTGATCAGCCGGAGCAGATCGGGATTCGCGTCGCCCGCCAGCAGCGAGGCGATCATCGGATCGAGGGCGATGTCGGTGAAGAACAGGGCGAAGCCCTCGTACAGCGCACCCGGGATATCACCGGGGTGGGTGTCCAGGGCCGCGCCGACGATGGCGGCGAGCTGGGCGGCGAGGCGCTGGGCGTAGGCCTGCGCCAGGCCGTAGCGGGTGCCGAACTCGTTATAGACCGTCTGGCGGCTCACGCCCGCGGCCGCAGCCACGTCGGACATGCGCACCGCCGACCAATCCCGCTCCAGGAGCAGCCCGCGCAGGCCGTCAAGGAGCGAGTTGCGCAGCAGCGAGCGGCTGGCCTGCGCATAGGTCTCGGTCATGCGACCACCCCGGCGGCAAGCGTCTGCTCGATCTCGGTGCGCAGGGCGCGACCAGCGGCGGGACGGCCCAGGCACACGGCGCCGACCAGGTCGTCCCCGTCGTAGCAGCGCACCGTCGCGTCGAAGTCGGCGATGTCACCGTCGACCTCGATGCGGTCGGCGGCTCCCGGCCAACCGACCAGCTGCACATTGCGGCCGTAATGGACCGTCCAGGCCAGCGGCACGCGCGGCACGTCGGCGCGCTCCGCGTCGAGGCCGAGGTCGGCCGCGATCGTGGTCGCGACGAGTTTGCCGTGCTCGGTGGCGGTCATCCACTGCTCCGCGCGAGTCGGCTCGCCCGTCCGCGGATGCGGACGGGCGGCGACATCACCGGCCGCGTAGACCCCGGACACATCGGTCCGCAGGTCTTCGTCGACCGTTACTCCCGCGGGGCCGACGGTGACGCCGGCCCCTTCGGCGAGTGCCGTGCTGGGCACCATGCCGATAGCGGAGATGACGACCCCGGCGAACCCCGCGCCGTCGGTGGTCGTCACGGTGTCGGGCGTCGCCTGCGCGATCTCGACACCGGTGTGTATCTGCACGCCGTGCTGGCTGTGCAAGTCGATGAGTGCCGCGGCCACCTCGTCGGGCATGACGCGGGTCAGCACCGAGGGAGCGGCCTCCAGCACGGTGACCGGACTGCCCGCGGCAGCGGCCGATGCAGCGATCTCCAGTCCGATCAAACCCCCGCCGATGACGACGACGGGCTGGCCGGCGAGGCGTTCCTGCAGCGTCAGGGCATCGGCATGGTGGCGCAGGGTCGGCACGGCCGGGTCGACCGCGTCGACGGCGCGCGGGCGGCCCCCGGTGGCGAGCACGAGCGCGTCGTAGGCGAACCGCCGGCCATCGCCGGCGACGGCCTCGCGGGCGTCGGCGTCGATCTCGGCGATCGCGCAGTCGGTGACGATCTCGATGTCGCGCTCGGCCCAGAACTCGGGCTTGCGCAAGCGGATCTTGTCGTCAGACAGGTCTGCCGCCAACAGGTCCTTGGACAGCGCGGTGCGACGGTAGGGCAGCGCAGGTTCTTCACCGATGACGGTGACCGCACCGGTGAACCCCGCCGCGCGCAGACTCTCCGCGGCCGTGATGCCGGCGATACCGCTGCCGACGATCACGACCCGGGCGGTGCTCACGAGCGGGCCACCTCGACCATGTCGAAGTCACTCTTGGCGGCGCCGCAGTCGGGGCAGCTCCAGTCGTCGGGGATGTCGTCCCAGCGGGTGCCCGGCTCGATGCCGTCTTCCGGCCAGCCGAGCTCCTCGTCGTACTCGAATCCGCACTGTGCGCACTGGTAGAGCTTGAAGTCCATCGTCATACTCCTTCGAAATCGATCTTCTCGCGGACCCCGCAGTCGGGGCAGGCCCAGTCATCGGGGATGTCGGCCCACAGCGTCCCGGCGGGGAAGCCCTCGCGGGGCGCGCCGGTCGTCTCGTCGTAGACGTATTCGCAGACCGGGCAGCGGTACGAACTCATGCGCTCACCCCGTACTCGGCGAGGATCTTCTCCCGCTTGCTGGGCTGGATGCTGACCTTGGTGATGTCGCCGTCGTAGTGATCGAGGACGCGGTGGTCCATCACACGACGCCAGATCGGCGGGAAGTAGGCGAGCGTGATCATGCTCGCGTAGCCGCTGGGCAGGTTGGGTGCCCCGTCGAAGCTGCGCAGCACCTGGTAGCGCCGGGTGGGGTTCGCGTGGTGATCGCTGTGACGCTGCAGGTGGTACAGGAAGATGTTCGTGCAAATGTGGTCGGAGTTCCAGCTGTGCTGCGGGGTGCAGCGCTCGTAACGGCCGCTGGCCGTCTTCTGCCGGAGCAGGCCGTAGTGCTCGAGGTAGTTCACCGTCTCCAGCAGCGAGAAGCCGTAGATGGCCTGGATGAGCAGGAACGGCAGGATCTGAATGCCGAAGATGGCCAGCAGTGCGCCCCACAGGACGATCGAGAGGGCCCAGGCGTTGAGCACGTCGTTGCTGGGGTGCCAGAAGGACTTGCCGGCGCGCTTGAGGCGGTTGCGCTCGAGCTCGATCGACGACTTCAGGCTGCCCCACACGCTGCGCGGCAGGAAGGCCCAGAACGTCTCACCGAACCGCGAGCTCGCCGGATCCTCGGGGGTGGCGACACGGACGTGGTGGCCGCGGTTGTGCTCGATGTAGAAGTGGCCGTAGAACGTCTGGGCCAGCGTGATCTTGGAGAGCCAGCGCTCCAGCGAGTCCTTCTTGTGGCCGAGCTCGTGAGCGGTGTTGATGCCGATTCCGCCCATCGCGCCGATGGAGAATGCCAGGCCGATCTTGGATACCAGGCTCAGACCGCCGTCGATGCCCATCCAGCTCAGGTTGTCCGAGGACCACAGGTACCCGGCCATGAACAGGCTGGCGATCTGGAACGGGACGTAGGCGTAGGTGCAGTAGCGGTAGTACTTGTCGTTCTCCAGCTGCTCCATTATCTCGTCGGGCGGGTTGGCGCCGTCGGGACCGAAGAAGACGTCGAGGACCGGCAGGAGGCCGTAGACCAGGAGGGGACCGATCCAGTACCACACCGGCGAAATGGCGCTGATGGCGTTGGTGACCGGATTGTCGAAGGTGTGGCCGAGCCAGTTCGAGAGCGTGATGATGCCAATGCCCACGAACAGGGCGGTCGGGGGGATCAGGCCGAGGAGCCAGAGGTAGCGCTTCTTGTCGCGCCATTCGAGCGGGTTGGCGACGTCGTCGGCCGTGGCGCCGGCCGTGCTCGTCGTCTCGGGAGCCGTGGTCATCGGTGACCTCCTTGGTGAGTCGGACTGTGACTGCTGCCACTAGACATTAGTACATCTCCTGTCGAGTGTCTATACATTCGAGCCAAATTGTAAATCAACGAGCGTTGTCATGGTCGGCGGGTGTGTGAGTTCTATAGGATGGTCGGGGCTTATGCGACGAAAGGGGATCGAGTGGGATTGGCGCAGCGGATTGCCGAGCGTGATGACGGGGTGCTGCTTTTCAGCCTGACCCCGCCGCGGGCTTCGACGTCCCCGGAGGACGCCCAGCGCATCGCCGACGTCACTCTCGCCCGCCTCGAAGCCCTCGACGTTGACGGTCTCGTGCTCTACGACATCGACGACGAGAGCGACCGCAATCCCGCCGAGCGGCCGTTCCCGTATCTGCCGACGATGGACCCGGCGGTCTTCCTCGCCGAGAACCTCGTGAGTTGGCGCCGTCCGGTCGTCGTCTACCGCTGCGTCGGCAAGTACGACGAGGAGTCGATGGAGCACTGGCTGTCGCAGCAGGACGCGAGCGACGTGTTGAGCGTCTTCGTCGGAGCGTCGTCGAGTGTGAAAGAGCGAGCCCTGGAGTTGTCGGCCGCGCAGAAGCTGCGCACCGAGGTCAATCCGGCGTTGCAGCTGGGCGGTGTCGCCATCCCCGAGCGGCATTCGCGCACGGGTTCCGAGCACCACCGCATGGTCGCCAAGCAGCAGGCCGGCGTGTCATTCTTCGTCACCCAGGTCGTGTACGACGTGTCGGCGGCCAAGTCGATGCTGTCGGACTACTTCTATGCCTGCGCCGAAGCGGGGCTGGCACCGGTTCCGGTGATCTTCACGCTGTCGGTGTGCGGGTCGATGAAGACCGTCGAGTTCCTCGAGTGGCTCGGAGTCGACGTCCCGCCGTGGCTGCGCAACGATCTCGCCCACGCCGACGACCCGCTGGCGGTGTCCTTCGACCAGTGCCTGGCCACCGCCGCCGAGCTGACCGGGTTCGCCAAGCGCATCGGCACGCCGCACGGCTTCAACGTGGAGAGCGTGTCGAACCGGCGTCGTGAGATCGAGGCCTCGGTGGAGTTGGCTGCGCGGATGCGCGGCTGAGGCCGGATTGCGTAGATCTGCGACCTGCATGTGGTCGCAGATCTAGGCACAACGGATCGGATCAGTCCTCGAGCGCGCTGATCGCGATCCCGTAGGGCAGGAAGCGCACGCGGCGGTTTTCCTCGGTGTTGTGCTGGTTGGCGCGCAGGGCCTCGATCTCGGTGGGGAAGACCTGCTCGACGCGGGCGTTCTCGCCGTCGCGCGCGATGATCGCCCAGACGCCGTTCCCGGCGTCGGCGGCGGTCTCGGGCTCCGGTCGGGCGCGGCGGCCGTCGCGGGTGGTCGTGAATGCCGAGGTGAACACGGGGCCCTGGTTCTCGACGAACTTGGCGAACATGCTGCGCAGACTTTCACCCGCGTCGCGCGCGAAGCGGTCGAAGTCGTCGGGGTCCATTCCGAAGGGGCCGTCGTTGTAGGCCATGGGGGTCTCCTCGTTTGAAACAGATGGGCGAGATTGACTGCCTTGACTCAGTGAACGTCCGGTCCGCCCGGAATGTTCCGCAACGCGCACCGATAGACTGACCTCCCGTGAGTCTCACCCTCGGAATCGTCGGGCTGCCCAACGTCGGCAAGTCCACCCTGTTCAACGCGCTGACGCGCAACGACGTGCTCGCCGCGAACTATCCGTTCGCCACGATCGAGCCGAACATCGGCGTCGTCGAGCTGCCGGACAAGCGCCTTGAACGCCTCGCTGAGATCTTCGGATCCGAGCGCATCCTGCCCGCCGTCGTGTCCTTCGTCGACATCGCCGGCATCGTCAAAGGCGCCTCGGAGGGCGAGGGGATGGGCAACCAGTTCCTCGCCAACATCCGCGAGGCTGACGCCATCTGCCAGGTGGTGCGCGTCTTCGCCGACGACGACGTCGTGCACGTCGACGGCCGCGTAGACCCGTTCGCCGACATCGAGGTCATCGAGACCGAGCTGATCCTGGCCGACCTGCAGACGCTGGAAAAGGCGATCCCGCGCCTGGAGAAGGACGCCCGCAAGAACAAGGACCTCGCCGCGACGCTGGCCGCCGCGCAGAAGGCGCAGGAGATCCTCAACGACGGCAAGACGTTGTTCTCGCAGAAGGACTCCTTCGATCTGTCGTCGGTGCGGGAACTGCACCTGATGACGGCCAAGCCGTTCCTCTACGTATTCAACGCCGACGAGGCAGTGCTCACCGACGACGCCCGCAAGCAAGAACTGCTTGCGAAGGTGGCGCCGGCCGACGCGGTGTTCCTTGACGCGAAGGTCGAGAGCGAGTTGCTCGAGCTCGACGAGGAGGATGCGCAGGAGTTACTCGACTCGATCGGCCAGGACGAGCCGGGCCTGCGGTCGCTGGCCCGCGCGGGCTTCCACACGCTGGGGCTGCAGACATACCTGACGGCCGGGCCCAAGGAGTCGCGCGCCTGGACGATCCACCAGGGCGACACCGCCCCCAAGGCCGCCGGGGTCATCCACACCGACTTCGAGAAGGGCTTCATCAAGGCCGAGGTGGTGTCGTTCTCCGACCTCGACGAGCAAGGTTCGATGGCTGCGGCCAAAGCCGCGGGTCGGGTGCGCATGGAGGGCAAGGACTACGTCATGAAAGACGGGGACGTGGTCGAGTTCCGATTTAACGTATAGCGTTATTGACGCTATACGTTATACACTGAGCGCGTGATCAGATCGTTCGGTGGCAAGGAAACCGAACGGTTGTGGCGTCGCGAACGCGTGCGCTCGATCGATCCGCGGATCCATCGTGTCGCGTTGCGCAAGCTTCGTCAGGTGGGATCTGCGGAGGTCCTCGACGACCTCCGCATCCCGCCGGGTAGCCGGCTCGAAGCGCTCAAGGGTAACCGGGTCGGCCAGCACAGTATCCGGATCAACGACCAATGGCGGATCTGCTTCGTGTGGACCGACGCAGGACCAGAGGAGGTGGAAATCGTTGACTACCACTGACAAGATTCCTCCGATTCACCCGGGTGAGGTCCTTATGGAGGATTTCATCGAGGGCTTCGGAATCACACAGAACAAGCTCGCAGTGTCGATCGGTGTCCCGCCCCGGCGAATCAATGAGATCGTGCACGGCAAGCGGGGGATCACCGCGGACACAGCGCTGCGTCTCGCGAAGTACTTCGGGACCTCGCCTGAGTTCTGGATCAACCTGCAGAGTCACTACGAGCTGGACCGGGCCGAAGACCGCGCTGGGGATCAGATCAGGGCTATCGCGCCATTGCGGAGTGCGTGATCATGCCGCTATCTGACTCTGATTCACATCGACTGGCTGCGTGTGACGTGAATGATGGCGCTCGGCTGCGGAACGTGGTCGAGTTTCGTTAGGAGGAACCGGGACCCGGCAGAGTGATATCGCGCTATCATTCGGGTGGAGGTGGTTGCTGTGACCAACGTTCTGATCCGTGGATTGAGCGATGCCGCAGTCGAGCGGATCGACGCGGAAGCGTCAGCGCTGGGGCTGTCGCGTAACGAGTACCTGCGTCGGAAGCTGGAAGGTGCGGCGACTACCGATCCCGGAGCCTCGGTGACGCGCGTCGATTGGCAGCACTCGGCGGCGACGTTCGCCGATCTGGACGACCCCGAGGTGATGGACGCCGCGTGGCGGTGACGACGTGGCTGATCGACAAGTCGGCCTATGTCCGGATGCAGGCGGGTGATGCGGCGCGGCTCGATGAGTGGAACACCCGGATCGAACGTGGGCTCGTGCGGATGTCGACGGTGACGCGGATGGAACTTGGGTTCTCCGTCCGGTCCGGGGAAGCCGGACGTCGTGCGTTCGCAGTTCCGCCGTTGTCGCTTATGCCGTTGGAGCGCATGACGCCCGCGATGGAGGATCGCGCGTTCGAGGTGCAGATGCTGCTCGCTGATCGTGGCCGGCATCGCGCGCCGTCGATTCCGGATCTGCTCGTAGCGGCGACCGCAGAGAAGCTGGGGCACACCGTTCTTGCCGTCGACAAGGACTTTGATCTGATCGCGGAGATCACCGGGCAGCCAGTGGAGACGCTTGCGCTTTCGAGGACGTGACCGGGCTGCGGGCATGGCTCGCCGCCGAGCTCGAAGAAGCGGGACGCACGCCGTCGCCGGCCGCGGTCAGAGGCTATTGGCCTCGACGATCCTGAATGCGGTGAGCCGCGCCGGATCGAGGATGACGTCCATGCGGTCGATCCGGCCATCAGTGATGGCGAGCGCGCCGACGCTGTAGACCGCAGCATTGCGGTAGGCGATCCACCCCGGCCACCCGTTGATCAGCGCGGGCCGCGCATCGGTGTAGTTCGACGAGAATTCTCGGGCCCGACGTGCGACCGTCTCGGCACCCTGCACTTCGATGACCGGTTGATCGGCAACGGCGATCCGCTCGACGATCTGCGGATCGAGCACATCCACCAAGGCGCTGACATCACCATTCTTCGCCGCGCGCAGGAATGCGTCGACGACCGTTTGCTCCGCGGCCGGCATCGCCGAAGCGCCGGAAATCGGATCGGTGTGTCGAATGCGTCCGCGCCCGCGGCTCGCCAGTTGTCGGACGGCTTCGGGGGAGCGACTCAGGATGCGACCGATTTCGGCGTAGGGGAAGCCGAAGGAGTCGTGCAGGATGTAGGCGACCCGCTCGGCCGGCGTCATCGTGTCGATGACCACCTGCAGTGCCGAACCCACGGTTTCCGCCAGCAGCACCTCGATCTCGGGATCCGGGGGTCCAAGCGGGTCGCTGGATTCGGCTACCTGATCGAGGGGGAGCTCGCGCCGCGTCGCGCGCGACCGCAACATGTTGAGCCCGATCCGGCCGACGGTCGTCATCAGCCACGCCTCGAGGTTGTCGATCGACGCGCGATCAGTGCGCTGAAGCCGAACCCACGCCTCCTGGACCGCATCGTCGGTGTCTGCGTCGGAGGCCAGTAGTCGTCGCGCGACGGCTTTCATCTTCGGCCGATGCGTTTCGAACTCCGCCGCGACGTCGTCGTACATCTCCACGTCTCCTAGACCCGAGCCGCCCCCCGAACGTGACGTCACGTTTCTCGTCGTGGGCGGGTCTGGTTCTTGAAAGGGCAATCGCCCCCACACTACGAGGCAGGAACGTCTACCCCATGAGCAATATCGCCGTCATCTACTACTCCGCGACCGGCCACGTGTACCGACTCGCCCAAGCTGTGGCCGAAGGAGCGGCCGATGCCGGTGCGAACGTCCGGTTGTTGCGTGTGGCCGAGACGGCGCCCGATGTGGCCATCGACTCCCGGCCCGAATGGCGGGCCCATGTCGAGGCCACCTCCGATGTCCCGGTGGCGACCAACGACGACCTGCGCTGGTCCGACGGTCTGGCGTTGGGAACCCCGACCCGATTCGGCAATGTGAGTGCGCAGATGAAGCAGTTCCTCGACAGCACCGGGCCGCTCTGGATGGCCGGTGAGCTGCCGGGCCGCACCGCGACTGCATTTACCAGCACTGGCACCCTGCATGGCGGCGCCGAAGCGACGATCCTCTCGCTCTATCAGACGATGTTCCACTGGGGCTCGATCGTGGTGGCTCCCGGCTACACCCAGCCCGACGTCGCCGGCGGCGGGCAGGCACCCTACGGCGTCGCCCACACCGCCGGATCCGGATTGCCAGACGACGCCGTGCTGGCCGCCGCCAAGCATCAGGGTTTCCGCCTCGGGACCTACACCGAGCGACTCGTCGCGTCGCAATAGCGGCCGTTGGTACCGTTGAGCCGACTTACCAGAACGGGAGTTGGACTCATGGGGCGTGACGCCGATTCAGGGGCGGGGCAACTCGATATCACCACGACGGAGGGTGTTGTTCGCGGCGTAGACCAAGGTGCGACGCTCGCGTGGTATGGCATCCCCTACGCGCAAGCGCCGGTTGGTGAACGTCGTTTCCGCCGCCCGACTGCAGCGGCTCCCCGCGACGATACGTTCCTCGCCACGTCGTGGGGGGCACCGCCCGTCCAGCCGCCGATGCCGCAGCCGTTCGGCGGTATCGGCGACGCAGGGGACTGGTCTGAGGACTGCCTGACGATCAACGTCGTCCGTCCGAAGAATGCGACCGGACCACTCCCGGTGATGGTGTGGATCTACGGCGGCGCATTCACCATCGGCACGTCGCGCAACTACGACGCTCGGCGGCTGGTGGAACACGGCGACGTCGTCGTCGTGAGCATGAACTACCGGGTCGGTGCGCTGGGATTCCTCGACCTGAGCAGCTTGAGCAGCGACGAGTCGGTTTTCGATACCAACGTCGGCCTCTACGACCAGATCCTCGCCTTGTCGTGGGTGCGCGACAATATCGCGGGATTCGGCGGCGATCCGGACAACGTCACGATCTTCGGGGAATCGGCGGGGGCGATGTCGGTGATGGCGCTGATGAGCATGCCCGATGCCGCCGGACTGTTCCACCAGGCCATCGCCCAGTCCCCGGCACCTGCGCAGGCCAACAAGACATCCGCGCTGGCGCACTGGGCCTCGGACTTCGCCGCGACCCTCGGAGCAGCACCAGGGGAAGAGGCGGCCGTGTTGAAGGCCGCGTCGGCCGAAGAGATCTTGGCCGCGATGGTCGCCTTTTCCCAGCGGGTGGCCCAGGACGATCCCGGTGCGATGCCGTTCGGGCCCTGCGTGGACGACGTCTCGTTGTTCGGGTCCCCGATGGAAACGATCGTCGACGGCCACCAGGCGAAAGTGCCGCTGCTGATCGGCACGAATGACAACGAGGGCGTGCTGTTCATGTTCGGCGCCCAGATGAGTGGGAGTGAAACACTCGCGGTGCTGCCCGAGACGGTGGAGCGGGTGCTCGTCGGGGATGCCGCGCGCAAGGACTTGCTCGGCGCCTATCCGGGATATCCCGATGGTCCGGTCGCCGCGCAGGTGGGCGGCGACCGCCTGTTCTGGTATCCGTCGACGGTGGCCGCGGGGGCGCATGCGGCGGTCGCGCCGACCTGGGTCTACCTGTTCGAGTACACGTCGGACGACCGCAGATTCGGCGCTCTGGGACCGACGCACGGACAGGAGATCCCGCACATGATGGGGTGGTCGGGAGCGCCGGCAACCGGCCGCCAGCCTGCCGGGACCGCCCGAGATGCGGAGTTCGCCGGTGCCATGATGACCGCGTGGACTCGATTTGCGCACGAAGGATCGCCCGCTGCCGACTCGGTGTGGCCGCGCTATGACGCGGAGCGCAGACCGACGATGATCCTGGACGAGATCTTCCGACTGGTCGACGACCCGCGCCGGGACCGTCGACTGGCATGGGAGCGGTATTACTCCGTGCGGGACGCCGGCGACGAATGAGCACTGGCGAGGTCTCGCTGACCGGTCGCCTCATTTGCGCCGACGACGAGCAGATCGCCATCGTCGTCGAGCACTTACCGCGCCACACCGAGTTGACCCGAGCGGAGTCGGGATGTCTTGAGTTCTCCGTCGTGCAGACCGACGATCCTCGCGTTTGGCAGGTCGATGAACGGTTCACCGGCACCGCCGCTTTCGAAACCCATCAACGTCGCGTTGCCGACAGTGAGTGGGGTCGCGCGACGAAACACATCGAACGCGACTACACACTCAGAACTGCCGATTGAAGCAGGCAGTGTGGACAACTGCGGATGCCGATCGAGGTTGTCCACAACGGTCACAAACAGGCCGATTCGGGGTTGAGTCCAGCCCCAAACTCGATCCATGGGAATCAGGTATTACGCATGGCGACGATCTTTCGTACGCGCTTGACTACTTGGAACGAGCGCGCACCTTCATACGTGGCCTTGTCGGCAGTGGCCGGGGTATGGCCTACACAATCGGATGATTGGTCGGACAGAGGACTCCGGCGCTATCATGCTTGATAGCAGTCTCGGAAAGGAGTCTCCGATGGCATCCATCGTCGTGCGAGGGCTAGACGAATCCGTCAAGAGGCGGCTCGTAGAGCAAGCAAAAGAGAACGGCCGGTCGATGGAGGCTGAAGTCAGGGACATCCTTTCTTCGGCGGTGCGTCGACCTCACATCGGGATTGCGCTTATGCGTGCCGCTTCCGAGGTCGACAGCGTCGACGACCTTCTCATTCCGGAACGCAGCGACGTCGCCCGAGCGGCGGACTTCGGTTGATCGTCCTCGACACCAACGTCATTTCAGTAGCGTTTCGGCGCGAACCCGACGCCACCGTGGTCGTGTGGCTCGCCTCGCTCGTTGGCGACGTCGCCATCACGTCCGTGACCCTGGCCGAGCTGTTTGCGGGAGTCGGTCGTCTCCCGGATGGTAGTCGCAAGACCAGGCTGTTGGCTCTGATCGAAGAGGCGGTGGAACCGTATCGCGAAGGGCGGTCCATTCTCGCCTTCGACGATGCTGCGGCTCGTCAGTACGCGCAGGTTCTCGCCGTTCGTGACGCGGCCGGGTTGCCGATCAGCACCGCCGATGCACAGATCGCGGCGATCTGTCGGGTGCATCACGCCACGCTCGCGACCCGCAACCTCAAGGACTTCGAGTGCACCGGCCTCGAACTCGTCGACCCCTGGAACAGTCGATGATCGATCGACGATGATTGAACAGTGACCTCGTCCCAGACACTTAGCGATGTGGATCGGCGAATCGTCGCCCGCTGGGCGATTGCGTGCGCGGAGCGGGTGCGACCCCTGTTCGACGGTCCTGCTGAAGCTTCGGCCGCACTCGACGATGCGGTCGAACGAACGCGTGCCTACAGCGCAGGCCGGAGCAGCGCGAAGGAGGAGATTCGCAAGAGGTTCGTCGCAGTGAAGGCCGCGAGTGCCGCAGTCACTCCGGCGGGTGCGGCTGCGGCGAGGTCGGTCGCGCAGGCGTCGGGAGTGGCTCACATGGGTGCCCACGCGTTGGGTGCCGCTGCGTACGCGGTGAAGGCGGTGTCGCTGGCCCATCCCGACGCACCGGAGGTCGTCGACGCAGAAGTGCGATGGCAGGTGGCGGAATTGACCGACGAGGAACGGGCGATCTTGCGCCTGTTGCCGCTGCTCGGCGCCGACCGCTCGGGTCCGCTTGCCGAGGGGCTGTTGTCGCGCGGGATCCTCGGCGCGACCATTCGCGAGCTACAAGCCGAGATAGCCGCTGGTTGACGCCAAGGATGGCCAGTGAACGCTGGAATCGAACGTGACCACAGAAATCAGGGCGTGTGGAGTTGCGCGGCGGCTGGTTGAATGAGGCAATGGCGATTGCTGATCGTTTACTGGCTGGGATCGCGCGTCAGCTCGGCGAACCAACGGGGTTTGCGGGCCGAGTTGTCGGACGCGTACTCAACCGTGGGAATCGCCCGCTAGTCGTCGCGGCGGTCGCCGCCGCGGAGTGCGGACCCACGGCCGAAGTCGCCGACATCGGATTTGGCGGCGGCGTCGGGCTCGGCCTGTTGCTCGACAGCGGCGCTGCGGTTGTGCACGGCGTCGAGATGTCCGAGACGATGCTCACCGAAGCGAATCACCGGTTCTCCGACGACATTGCCGGCGGCAGGTTGTGCCTGCATCCCGGTCGGCTGGAGAGCCTGCCCCTCGACGACTCAGCGTTGGACGCCATCATCTCGACGAACACGATCTACTTCGTGCCCGACCTTGCTGCCGCTCTGAGGGAGCTGGCGAGGGTGCTTCGCCCGTGCGGGCGGTTGGTCCTCGGCGTCGGAGATCCGGACCAGATGTCGAAGATGCCCTTCACACGCCATGGATTCCGGTTGCGCCCCGTCGACGAACTGGTGTCGGCGATCCGTGAGGCGGGCTTTGAGCAGATTGACGATAGGCGCGTCGGGGACGGCCCAGGCGCTTTCCATCTCCTGGTGTGCGAGTTGCCGGCGGCGGAGTAGTTTTCGACCTATGGCCACTGGCGCTCAGGCACTGATATCCACGCTGCTCGATGCGGGCGTGGAAGTGTGCTTCGCCAATCCAGGCACGTCGGAGATGCACTTCGTCGCCGCGCTCGACGACGTGCCCGAGATGCGCGGCGTGCTGTGCCTCTTCGAAGGTGTCGTGACCGGCGCGGCCGATGGCTATGCCCGCATCGCCGGCACTCCGGCGGCGACCCTGCTGCACCTCGGCCCCGGCATGGGAAATGGGCTGGCCAATCTGCACAATGCGCGTCGCGCTCACGTGCCGGTGGTCAATGTGGTCGGCGACCATGCGACTTACCACAAGCAGTACGACGCACCGTTGGAATCCGACATCGAGACGCTCGCGCATTGGACCCATGGCTGGGTGCGGCGCATCGGATCGGGGGCGAGCATCGGCGCCGATGCCGCTGACGCGGTGGCCGCCGCACGGGCCACGCCCGCACAGGTGGCGACGCTGATCCTGCCCGCCGATATCTCCTGGAGCGATGGTGGGGAACCGGCCGGTCCGGTCGACCCGGCACCGCCGGCCAGTCCGGACGCGTCAGTAGTCGCCGGAATCGCCGAGGTGCTCCGCAACGGGGAGCGCGCCGTCCTGCTGATCGGTGGCGCGGCCACCGGCGAGGCGGGGCAGCGCGCGGCCGACCGGATCGCTGCGGCCACCGGCGCCACCGCTTTGGTGGAGACGTTCCCGGCCCGGCACACCCGTGGTGCCGGTGTTCCGGCGCTCGATCGCCTCGGCTACCTTGCCGAGGCGGCGATGGCGCAACTCGAGGGCGTTGAACACTTGATCGTCGCAGGGACCGGTGCGCCGGTGTCGTTCTTCGCCTACCCGGGCAAGGCCAGCAGCCTGGTGCCCGACGGCGCGCAACTGCACACGCTGGCCGGCCCCGACATCGATGTGGTCGCAGCGCTCGAGCAACTCGCCGAGTTGGTGGCCCCCGACGTTGAGCCGCGGCTGGCGCAGCCCACCGCCGTCGAACTGCCGACGGGTGACCTCACCGTGCAGAAATGGGTGCAGGTGATCGGCGCGCTGCTGCCGCAGAATGCCATCGTCTCCGACGAGAGCAACACCTCCGGGGTGATGCTGCCCGCGGCGACTGCGGGCTCTCCGCGCCACGATGTCCTGACCCTCACCGGTGGGGCGATCGGACAGGGGCTGCCGGTGTCGGTGGGTGCGGCGATCGCCGCCCCGGACCGCCCCGTGATCGCCCTGCAGGCCGACGGTAGCGCCGCCTACACCATCTCGGCACTGTGGACGATGGCCCGGGAGAACCTGAACGTGACCGTGGTGCTGATCAACAACCATGCGTACGCGATTCTGCGGCTGGAGCTGATGCGAACCGGCGCCGGCGCAGGCGGACCCAAGGCCCAGCAGCTTCTCGACCTGGCCAATCCGGAAATGGACTTCGCCAAGATCGCCGACGGATTCGGGGTGCCGTCCAGCGTCGCCACCACCTGCGAGGAACTCGCCGAACAGTTCAGTGTCGCAGTGGCCGAACCCGGGCCGCACCTCATCGACGCACGGATCCCGCCGCTCCTCTGAGACAACGGGGCCGGTTCATCTATCGGTCGCTGTGCCGGGCGAAGGCGAACGAGACGACGGCGATCGCCGCGGTGCACAGCATCACGACGGCCAGCGGTCCGGCGGTGTCCTCGCCCTTGATGCTCACCAGCGGTGAGACGACTGCCGCGAGGCCGAACTGCAGGGCGCCGATGATCGCCGAGGCGCCGCCGGCATGGGAACTCACCGCGGACATGGCCAGTGCGGTCGCATTGCCGAAGACCAGGCCGAGCGCGCCCACGATGACGAACAGCGGCGCGGCCAGTGACCAGGCCGGTGCCCCGGTGAAGGCGAGGACGGCGAAGGCGATGGTTGCGACGCCGATGATGGACAGGCCGACGGCCACCAGGCTCTCGACTGTGTGTGACGCGACGAGTTTCGCGGAGACGGCGCTGACGACCATCAGCGCAAAGGCGTTGATACCGAACGCGATTCCGTACCCACCACTGCTCAGCCCGATCATGTCCTGGTACACGAACGGCGAGGCGGCGATGTAGGCCATCATCGTCGCGAAGGCGAATCCGAAGGCGCAGCAGTAGCCCAGGAACGTGGGGTTGCGCAGGGTGGCCCACGCAGATTGGGCGTCGTCTTGAGCGGCGTGGGCGTCGCGCTTCTCGCGGGGCAGGGTTTCCCGGACGACACCGGCGACGGCGATCAGCATGACGACCGAGATCGCCAGCACGACGACGAGGATGCCGCGCCAGCCGATCGGTCCGACGAGGAAGCCGCCGACCATGGGGGCGATCACGGGTGCGACGCCGCCGACGATCATCATCAGGCTGAACGCCTGGGCGGCCCGCTTG
>CAZVVS010000040.1:0-19905 GCA_964630585.1 uncultured Gordonia sp. | reverse complement strand
GCATCGCTCCATCCTTCTCAAAGGTTGGAGCCTCCACCAGACCCGGGGCGGTTCACTGGGCCGATCCAGCGGCTTGGTCGTCAACTTGGTCGTCACGTTTGGGGACACGAGGCCGCATTGCGGTTCACACCCCTGCACCACCCAGACAGCAACGAGCGCGCTTACTGTGGGATTTGGCCTACAAGCTCCAGGCGATCGAGAAACTCAACCCCGATCGAGGTGATCTGCCACGCACCGGTCAGCGCCGCCCCGCTCGTCAGGCCACCGCGAGCCTCGAAGGGCCTCACAAGCCCGTGCCCCTGCAAGACCGACAACATCGGATCCAGGACGACGGCAGCCTCGCCTGCGACACGTTCAATCTGAACGCGGTTGAGTGTCTCCACAGGCTCCTGCGACGGTCCAAGACCGAGTTCGGCGGGACTCGACACGAGCTTTCGCAGAAGCTGAATGTGACCGGTCTCAAGATCCGCTAGGGCTCGCATGAAGGCGCTCTCGATAGCGACAGTCAGGGGTGTATCGGCCAAGCGGCCTCTCGCCAGAGCATTCGCCGCCGCGAAGAGTTTCGGAACGCTGTCCGATTCCGCCGCGGTACGCACGGTTCTCACCAAGAGTTCCTGCTTGGCCTCGTCCTCGCCGAGTGCCGCCAGGAAAGCTTGAGCCTCCTCCTCCGCTATTGCCGCAGCTTGGGCGATGACGAAGGACATTCGGGCAGACCCCTGCGCAGCGCGACGCTTGTGGTACTCGTCGAGCGCCCTTCCTGCAGCGACGAGTCCAGCAGCGCCAAGAAGTGGGCCTCCGGCGACTGCGGCCGTCGCGGCTACAAGTTCCTGTCCAAACTGCTCAAACTCGGATTTCGCGTCGCTAGGCAAGTCGACCCTTCCCTCACTCGGTCGTACGCGTTCAGCTAGATGAGAATACAACGCGAGGTACCCGGCCCGGCGCGACTACGTGATAGGCAACCGCGCAGCGCAAGACCTCGATTGATCTAAAGGAAAAGGATCCAAACGGACGCGACTGCGGTGATGAGTGTGGCGAATCCCACCAACCACCACATGAGCTTTCGCGGAGCGGTCTCCGGTTCACCTGCCCCCACAGATGCACCACTGCCGGCAGCGCCAGCGGCCTGACCGAGCGGTGCCACCTGATTCACAACAATCCGATTCCCCTTACCGTGGATCGCTATCTCGACCGCCTGCTCGGCAATCTCACGAGATGGTAGGTCCTCTCCAGTAGGTGTTCCCGCTCGCATCTCCGCGACGAGTTCGACGAGAGTCGTCCGAACAACGTCAAGAATGCGCGAGATGGGAGCCAGGCTGACCGTCCAGTATATGCGTTCAACGATCTGCGACGGTGGTAGGCGGGTTCCCGACAGCAACCTGGGGTCGGCACTAGCCAGGTCTGCGTTGATGAGCGCAACTAGCTCTTGGCCGCCGGGCGGGCCGAGGTTGACCGAACTCTCACCACGCGATCTGGCCGACGAGAGCAGGTCAGCGATCTCTGAAATCGGCTGCGGGAAGGACACGGTCGTCGTGATCGCCTCACGAGCGAAGTCTGGGATCATGTTCGCTGGTACGGCTTGGCCACTGACGCGGTTGAAGCCAGCCACCCCATCGAGTACGAGCGGAGCCGTCACCTTCCGGTACACAGGAAGGAGATCCTCGCCCTCATATCCCTTGAGCTCAAGTGTCGCCCAGGTCCGCAGACCCTCGCTGCCCGTTACACCGCCAAGGGAGATGCACTTACGAAGCAACGTTGGCAGATCCGACTCTGGATCAAGCGCCCCGGACTCAATATCATTGAGCAAGCCACCGCGTCGCACCATGTCGTAAGCATGGCCTCTTAGGTCCGCATGCGCTCGACACTTGCTTGCAGAGCTGATGCTCATCCCATCACAATGCCGATTGCAGCGACAGCGTGAGGCCCCCGCGTCGCCACCTTGAGAGGGTGATCGGGTCCGTCCGGCCCGTTCAGACTGGTGATGCCCCGTGTCATCTCGTGCGATGTGCTGTCCGTTCGGTGACGGCTTGTCCGGCCAGTGTTGGATGGTGGATTACCAACGGATTACCAAGACAGCGCCCCACTGACCTCCGTGAGGCGCAGGCCGTCGCCGGCTCGGACGGCCTCCCAGGCCCAACGGGCGCCCGAGGTGACCATCGCCAGCTCCACCGGACCGGCGGCGGCCATCTTCACCAGCTCGTCCCACTTGCGGCGGTGGTTGCCGGTCACAGTCACGGTCGGGTCGTCCTGGAGCGCCAGGAACGACTTGCGCAGGGCGTTCAGCGAGTCGGGGCCATCGACTCTGGCCTTGGCCTCCACAGCGAGCACGACCCTGCCGTCGGCCATGCCGAGGGTGTCGAACTCGCCCATCTCGAACGCCAGGTCGGCGGGGTCCCACCCGAGATCGAGGACGAGTTCGCCGTAGGCGCCGATCTGGATGAGGTACTCGGTGTGCAGCGCCACAGCGTCACCGGAGCGGCCGATCAGATGAAGGTTCGTTGAGCACACGCCGGCTTCCGGCATCCAGAACCGGCCGTCGGTGTCCACGGTCACCAACCCGGACTCGTAGGCCCGGAGGAACGCCCGGCACTCGTCGGCCTCGAGGCCACGAGAACCAATGGCGACCTCGCCGCTGCGGCCGGGATCGCGTTCGTGGGTCCCCGACAGCCGGCAGGCGTTGGCGAACCCCGCTCCCCAACCCTTGAGGAGGCGGCGGACCTCGGTGACCTCAGAAGCCGCGTCGCTGCTACCGCTCATCGACGCTCAGTAGTCGTTCTCGCTGAAGTACCCCTCCGCCTGGCGGGTGTGGACATCGCAGAGGGCGTAGGTCGTGCGCCGACCGTTGGGGCGCTCCACCGTCACCGTGCTGAGGGCGGGTGCGGGCAGTTCTCGGTCCACGAGCACCGGCCCATGGACCCGTGCGTCGCCTCCCGGTGGAGGCGAGGGTCGTAGTTGACACTGTGGAACTCCGCCTTGGCCACGCTGCCCCGTCCGGCACCGGTCAACCACCCGCTTGTGCATCGGGCCTCGCCGAGGGCATCAGTCCGCCAAAACCGGGGGAAGCTCACATGCCTTCCACATCATCGACATGGTCGAGTGTGCGGCCGTTGGCATCGTGCAACGGCAGGATGCATTGATCGATCCACCAGTCAACCTCAGGTACGGAGACCCCCAACCGGCGCGCCGCTTCTGGTGCCGTGATCAGCGTGAACCCGTCGTTGTCGGAACCCCCGCTTACCATCTCAGGCATGCTCGATGACGGCACCAACCGAGACAGCGTCGTTGCCGAGATCCTAGAGCCGACGTGGGCCACAGCAATGCAGAACCGCCGTCGTGGGGACACACGGCTGGCCCTCGCAAGTCCCACCGGCGTAGCCGTCTACGGCGGGTGTTGCCAAGACCTCCCGTCGCGTGTCATCCCCAAGGGCAGGTGGGTGCTCTGGCGTCGCCGGTACATCGATCCATGGGGTCGTCGCTTGAACGACCGAGGCGAGAGGTGAGCCGAGAGGAGTTCAAGGCTTTAGTCGGCTCGACGGAGCCGCCGCTCTACCTGGGCTGTTACCTCTGGCCCCTGGTTTTGCTCGATGAGCCGGACTACCAGGACCCGTACTCGGCTACGAGGCTCGCATGGACAGTCCCGACCCCCAGCAGAGGGGAGGTGCTGGTGACCGTCAACGGCGGGCTCTTCTGCGAGATCCCCGACGGACTGCGCCGGCCCCTCGGCGAGCCAGGTGACGTCGACGCGCTGAGGGCCAAGATCGAGTTCGAGCGCCTCTGCGCCACGGAGTTCAACATGATCATCTGCGAGTTGGCAACGCGAGGCATCGTGTCAGAGCCGGCGTCTCCGGCATGCATCGGCCCCGCCCGCCACGTCGAGGGGCACCTGATCGTGACCTCAGCGACGGGCGCACGTGAAAGCTACCTCGACCGGTCGATGGGCTGGGTCACCCGTCTTGTCCGGGAGGAGTGGATTGGAATCAGCCCGAAGCGTGGAATGGACGAAGGCCAGCCGCTGAGTCGAACTCGAGCGATTTCGGATCTGGCCCCGGATGCGCCGGGTCTTGTGGCGAGCGCCTACTCGAGCATGTCCCGCGGGCACATGGCGGAGGTGGTGGCTCTCGCATGGATTGTGATCGAGCAGTACCTCGATCGACTCTGGAAGGTGCACGTCGAGAGCGCGGAGGTGCCGCCCGGTCGTCAGACGCTGCTGAAGGACACGAGGGCCTACACCGCCGCCGTTCGTACCGAGGTGCTCCACGTCACCGGAGCGATTGACGATCATGAGCGCTCAATGCTGGACCGCGTGCGCAAGCATCGGAACGACCTGGCGCACCGCGCAAGGGTCGATCGAGGTGGAGTGGATGAGGCAGCCCACGCGCTTCAACACATTCTGAGCAGAGTCTGCGGGGAGGACGTTGACCCGCTGCTGTACTCGCTCGGAGTCGGCTGGTAGCGCGGCGCCCGGCGGCAAACGCCGTGCCAACGTATCCAACAGAATCGCCTTGGATTAGCCCAGACGAGACGATGCCCGGAGGGCCGCCTGCTGGGTCCGACATACCGCCTGAGCCAGGCTGACAGTCAACACCGACGCCGAATCAGACCACCCCCGGGGACACGAACACGTGCCGGCCAACGGCTCGGCCGGAACTCATCACGCCACCAGTTCCCGGCAGGGACCGCAAGGCAGATCAAAGGTGGAGCGAGCAGGCACACCACACACCGAGGCGCACGGGACCCTTCCCTTGCTG
Source organism: uncultured Gordonia sp. (assembly GCA_964630585.1). Taxonomy (GTDB): domain Bacteria; phylum Actinomycetota; class Actinomycetes; order Mycobacteriales; family Mycobacteriaceae; genus Gordonia. Next base: position 15,160 of record CAZVVS010000040.1, on the reverse strand, counting down.
TCGATGTCTCGGCGTCCGAGCCTCCCTGTGACCCCGGGCTGCGGCCGCTGTAGGCGGCGGTCGGTCGCATGAGCCTCGGGGATGTTCTAAATGGCTTCGGTCAGTACGTGCGAGCTCACCTCCCCGAGGTCGCCGTCGATGGCGTCGAGGACAGTCGGGGCCGATGCCGGCTCTACACCGAGGCCATGATCAATGTGGTGCGCATCGCCGCCGAGGAGGAGTTGCTGGACACCCTCCGGTGCTGCTCCGCCAACACCTGGTTCTGCGAGCGGGTGGCTGAAGCGTGGGCCGAGCTCTAGTTCCTGCATCCCCCCGTGCCGATGCCGGAGTTGCCGAGGATCAGGTCGTGGGAGGAGCTGAAGAACCAGCCCCGCCCCGCCAGCCGGGCTTCCGGCCGTCCGGTTGTTGACACGGCACCCGCACTGTTGGCGGTATGAGCCTCTGTACGTCTTGAACCGGCGACCCGGCCAGGAGGGTCCATTCAGGCCTTTGGTCTCTGTTGGCCTTGACTCTCGAGAACCAGAATCCAATCACAGCCCGAATGACCGGTGGCGGCTTCTGCCGTTGAGCGGCCACTCGGTGATGGGCGCGGAAGGAGGTGCCTGCGGTGGCCAGCTACGTGTCTCACGTGACCGTCGTGGACGGGAGTTCAGGCCAGAGGCTCGTGGTCGCTGCCCGACCGGTTACACGCTCGTCGCCGTCGATCTGAACGAAGGGGCGGCCGGCCGATGGATCTACCTCTGCTTCGCCAAGAACAACGACGCAGATCCGGTCGTGGCGATGGCACTGAGCTTCAGCGGAACCACCACACCGCGGTGGTGTGGCTTCGGCCAGCCGGTGGACCTGGACCTCAACAAGGGCGCGGGCGGCGCAACTACATCTACCTGTTCTGCCTCACCAGCAGCGCGGTCGAAGCGGCGAGAACGACCGGCAGCGTCATGTTCAACTCGCCCTGGAACCAGTGGTACGTCCGGGGCAATCCGATCATCGACATCACAGCAAAGTCGGGCAGCAGCCGCCCCGCCACACCGTCGGGGTACGTTCGGGTAGAGGGCTATGACGCCACCAACAGAACCACCGTCGATCCCGACATCAACCGCGGAGCCGGAGGGAAGTACGTCTACCTGTACTACAAGCGATCACCGGCGTTGGTGTCTAACTCGCCCTGACCCGGCCGCCGGCACGCGTCACCAACTCCGGCACTCCCCGACCAGCGACCCGACCAGCGACGACCGGAGGGGAAGCGCCGATGACACGGCAGTGGCACGCAGGGGAATCGGCCACCCCTCCTCCCACCAGGGCAGCAGGCTCCCGACCGCCGACCTGTTCACCTACTTGCACGCCGCTGCGAACGTGTGTTCGATAGATGGATGGTGGATCGCCGGCACGAGCTCGAGAACCTGCGCCGGTCACTGGCCATGCTCTCCCCCGGCCAGGTCTCGGGTCTGCGCCGGGAGGACGCCCTCCGGTTGATCGAGGACATCGAGCAACTGCAGGCCCGCCTCTGGAACCTCAGGGACCGGGTGCGGCGGGCGCTCGAGGACGAGCCCCCATGATCGGCGCTTCGACGAGACCCGGGGCTCCGGGTCGCCGCGGGCAGCCCACCGGCCCGGGTCAACCGCGCCCGGTCCTACTTCACCACCGTGAACGCGATTGCCCAGCATAGTCCTAGAGGGGCTTTTGCGGCAGATCGGCTAGACCGTGCGGTGTGAAGCGTTGGCCGAGTCTCGTTCCGGCATTGGCAGCCCTAGCCCTCGGCTCCCTAGGCCTAGTCCTCGTCATCCGCGGCAAACACCCAGCGGCACTGATGGGGTTCGAGGTCGCTGGCGGCGCCCTCGTCGAGATAGGCAGCGCCCTACTGACCGGTTCGGTGCTCGCCGCGATTGCTGTCATCTGGGAGAGCTGGCTTGAGGATCGGCGCGTTAGCGAGGGTTACCAGATGACGCTCGGACTTGCGGAAACGATTGAGGGGCGAGTCCTTATTGGCCTCGACCTACGAGGGATCAAGCTCCCCGGCCGCAATCTGGCAGGCGCAAATCTGGACTGGACAAAGCTCCAACAGACCAATCTGCAGAACGCCGACCTGAGTGGCGCAAGCCTTTGGGTGGCAGATCTCTCAAGGAGCGAGCTCCAAGAGGCCAACTTGACTGAGGCCAACCTTTTCAGTGCGAACCTGAAGCTCTCTAGGCTTTCGGGCGCGATCCTCGTTCGGGCAGATCTTCGCCTTGCGAACATCGAGCGAGCATCATTACTCAATGCCAACCTCGCTGGCGCCAAGATGGACGAAGCGAAGCTCTGGCTCACCGACCTGAGCGGTGCCGATCTGTCGGGCGCGAGTCTGAAAGGCGCCGATCTCAAGCAAGTCCTGTATGACGAGCGCACGGTCTGGCCATCCGGTTTCACGCCACCAGTGTCGGCACGATTCAGACCGTCAATATTTGAGGCGTTTGCATCTCCAGTACCACCACCACCACCACCACGACCACCGACGTCCTAGCTCCAAGGCCCCTCTTCAACGGCGAGCTGGCCGTCTACTCGACCCCGATCCCCACCCAGTACCGCTGGTGGGACGGGGCCAAGTGGACCGACGACCGGGCACCGATCAACCCTGGCGAAGGGTCGCAGCACCCCTCCTGAGCCAAAGCCGATCCCAGGACCCTCCCGCTTGCGCTGTGGAAGGATGCGGCCACCGACCGAGGAGGGGCCGTGAAGTTCGAGATCGTGCGCAGCAAGTCGAAGAAGGAGCCGTTCTTCTGGCGGATCGTCGCCGCCAACGGCCAGACCCTCGCCACGTCTGAGATGTACACCCGCAAGGCGTCGTGCGTGTCGGCCATCGCCTCGATCCAAAAGAACGGGGCCGACGCCAAGGTGATCGACCGAACGGTCGAGTAGCCCAGTGGCCATTGGCTCTCGCCCCGGAGCCTCGTCGTCGGTCACACGGCGAACGTAGAGACGGGGTGCAACACTGACTGCAGACGCTCGTCGGGAATGCGTCGCGGTGGATCCCAAGATCAGTAGGGAGTTGTCATGGCCAGCAGGCGTGGGTTCTTCGCTGAGATGCAGTACCAGAATCAGGTCGCGGCCAAGAAACGCGACCAGGCGGCGAAGGCCGCTGCACGTGAGCATGCGGCCGCCGTTCGGCGAGCGGAGCAAGCGCAGCGTCAGGCGGAGCGTGCTCGGGCTCAGGCCAATCGCGCTGCTTCTGCCGACCAGAAGCGAGCTGAGCAGGAAGCCAAGCGACTGCACATCGAGTCGATGGAGGCCGAGGTGGCGTCCATGAACGCCGAGCTCGCCAGCAACTACGACCAGATCGACACAATCCTCTCCGCGACACTCGAGGTCGACGACTTCGTCGACCTCGAAACGCTCCGAACCGTGGCCGAGCACCCGCCGTTCAACCGACCTGACCTAGAGCAACCGGTCCCACCCCCGCCAGCAATCGTCGGACCGCCCGAACCCCGCTACGTGAATCCAGTGGCACCCACGGGGCTGGGCGGCGTACTCGGCGGCAAGAAGCGCCACGCAGAGGCCGTGGCGCAGGCTCAGGCAGTGTTCGCTCAGCAGCATCAGGCGTGGCAGGTGGCGATGAGTCAGATTCCTGCGCAGCAGTTACAGCAGATGCAGGCCCATCAGAGGCTCGAGCAGCAGCGCCTTGAGGCGCTCTCGAACGCGCGACAGGCGTACGACCGAGCGTGCCAGGAGCGTGTACTCGTTGCTTACGAGGCGAACCAGCAGCTGGACAAGCTCATCGCCGACCTTGAAATCGGCGCAGAGGATGCCGTCCAGGAGTATGTCTCCATCGTCTTGGGCAACTCGGTGTATCCAGACGTCTTTCCCGTCGAACACGGTTTCGAGTTTGACTCGGACTTGCGCGAGTTGACGTTGACGGTGACGGTCCCAGGCCCCGACGAGATCCCGAGTGTAAAGGCATACAGGTACAACAAGTCGAACGACGAGATCACCTCTTCGAAGCTGACTCAGAAGGAGGCAAAGGAGCGATATGCAGGAGCGGTGCACCAGGTGGCGCTCCGCTCCCTGCACGAGGTGTTCGAAGCCGACCGGGCGGGGCGGATCCAGACGATCGCATTGTCGATTGGCGCTGATTCAGTCGATCCCGGCACTGGGCATCCCAAGCGGACGACCCTGGTGGCCGTCGCAGCAGGCCGTGAGTCCTTCATGAGCGTGGACCTTTCCCACGTGGTGCCGCTCCTGACCCTGCAGCATCTCAAGGCACTCGTGTCCAAGAACCCGTTGGGGCTCGTTGCCATCGACGACTCCAAGGGTGTGCGGGGCACCAGTGCCTAACGGGTTCGTGTTCAACCCCCCACCAGGGTGGCCTGTGCCCCCGAGTGGATGGGTTCCGCCGGAGAACTGGGTGGCAGATCCGAGTTGGCCACCCGCTCCATCTGGGTGGGTGTTCTGGGTGCCGACCCCGCGCTCTGAATCGCCACCGCCGCAGCCGACTCCGCCAGAGACTGCTGTTGAGGGGCGGTCTGAGACTGCTGAGGCCCCCGCACCGACCCGGATGCCGTCGAAGGAGACACCACAGCAGACAGAGGCGACGCCACAGACGTCGGACTCCCTCCTTGAGCACGAGCGGGAGCGCCGGCAACACGCGGAGGTTCAGATCGCGAGCCTGAAGGCGGAGTTGGAGTCCGCCCGATCGGTGCTCGAGCACACACTCGCGGAGCATTCCCCGAGTGCACAATCGCAATCTGCTTCCGAACTCGTCGAACTCGATGATGAGCGCGTTCTGCAGGAGGTGGGCATCTACCGGTATCACCATCCTCTTGAGAACTCCGAGGAGTTCCGAGATCGCCTCCGCGAACTTCAGGGCCGCATTAAGGAGTCAGTGAAGCGAGGTGATGCCATCGTAGTATCTGAAATGTTCACCTTCAACAACTCGTTGGCAAAGGGCCGCAGGATGACCAGCGACCTCTCGAAGCTGATGCTCCGAGCCTACAACGCCGAGGCGGACAACTGCGTCAGATCCCTGCGGGTCGGCAACGTAGTTACTGCGAAGAAGCGGCTCGAAGCATCTGTGACCTCTATTGCCCGTCTTGGCGCCATGATGGAGATGCATGTCAACCCCTCCTATCACTCCATGCGCCTCGAAGAGATCGAATTGACTGCCGACTTTCTGATGAAGGTTCAGGAAGAGAAGGAGCAAGCTCGCGAGGAGCGAGAACGACTCCGAGAGGAACGGAAGGCTGAGCAGGAGTTGGCGGCCGAGCGAGAGCGACTCGACAAGGAGCGCGCCCACTACCTCAACGCCATCGAGGCGCTCCGCCAGAGCGGCGATGAAGCCGGAGTCGCCGAGTTGATCGAAAAGGTCGAGGGCCTTGACGAGGCCATCGCCCAGAACGACTTCCGAGCGGCCAACATCCGGGCCGGGTACGTCTACGTCATCAGCAACCGAGGTGCCTTCGGTCACAACATGGTCAAGATTGGGCTCACTCGGCGCTTGGAGCCGCTCGACCGAGTCCGAGAACTCGGGGACGCCTCAGTTCCGTTCCCGTTCGACGTTCACGCGCTGTTCTTCTCGGAGGACGCTGTCACGCTCGAGAACGAGCTCCATCAGGCCTTCGCCGATCGGAAGGTCAACCGGGTCAACGAGCGACGAGAGTTCTTCTTCGCCACACCTCAGGAGGTGCGAACGGTCCTCGTTGAAAAGGTCGGCAACCTCCTTGAGTTCACCGAAGATCCCGAATCTGTCCAGTACCTCCAGAGCAAGAGATACTGGCCCCCCGAGGCTTGATGCGCGGGAGGCGAACAGCTCGGCACCGACCGGTCCGGGCGATGCCGGATGCGGAGGTCTGTCGAGCCCAGCCGCAGCCCGGTGCTGGCCGCGCGGGAGACGGCCCAACAGCCAACCGCTCCGTTTCGCACGGTTGGACGCTGCAGCCCCGCCACATAGCCGAACCCACCCTCAAGAAGGTCGCAGCCCGCTCCCGCTCGACCCATCGGTACAGTTCCTTGCCATGGCAAAGACTATGTCCGACGAGCACAAAGCCGCACTCGCCCTAGGCAGGGAACAGGGCCGAGCCGTGCGCGCCTACCTCGAAGCCCTGGAGGGCTCGAAGCCCAAGCGGGGCCACAAGCGCACCCCCGAATCGGTCGCCAAGCGCCTCGAAGCGGTTGAGGCCCAGTTGCCCGACGCCGACCCGGTCAAGCGGCTGCAGCTCACCCAGGAACGCATCGACCTCCAGGCCGAGCTCGCCACGAAGGACGAAAGCGTCGACCTCGACGCAGTGGAGAAGGGCTTCACCGCTGCGGCCAAGGGCTACTCGGAGCGCAAGGGCATCAGCTACGCCGCCTGGCGCGAGATCGGTGTGCCCGCAGCCACTCTCAAGGCCGCAGGCGTCACGCGGGGCGGCTGAATCCTGCCAACGGCGCCCCAGGTGCGGCCCGGCGTCCCATGTCCCAGGGGTAGGAGCCGCCGGCGGCATCGCCAAGAGATTCGAACGGCAGGTTGCCTACCAATGTGGTGAACTTGTCTTCACATCGTGGAGGGGCGGTAGACCTGTGTGCGCTGAAGACAAGAAGGACGACGCCTCGGATCGGACGGCGGCCAACAACGAGCTCTATGCGCTGCTGGACAAGCTTGATCTGGTTGGTGTGCCCCAACGGGACGGGGACGAGGGCGCGGCAGGGGTCATCGAGTCGGCCACGCTTGAGATCACCACCCAGGTCAAGAAGCTGATCTCTGCCGTCGGCGGCATCGCCGTGATCGCAGGGGCGTGCGCGAGCGCTTGGGCCGCGCTTGAGGACAATGCACCCCTTGCGGTGGCCATTGTCGCGGGGGTCGCGGTGCTGTTGGCGGCATTGGTGCTGGGGCTCGCCAAGGTTGTTGACGGTGACGTTCGCGGTCGCGCTTCGGCCACTACCCAGCAGATCCAATCTCGTGCCGATGTCGCCATCAAGGTGTTGGAGCTCGAGGGACGCATGCCCACAGGAGAATCACCGGCAGCTACCGCTGCCGACAAGCCGACGATTGAGGACGAACTGCGGGTTGCGTTGTCGGGTTACGGCAACTCGGTGAAGGTCACGACCGAGGACGGCCCCGGCGTGGTTGCAGGACTCCAGTGGAGCGACGAGAAGGGCCTGCGCGTGAAGCTGGACACGGGAGAAATCGTCGACCTGTCCGAGGTGAAGTCGTTCACCACGGTCCGTGCCGAACAAGCCGTCCCGGACGAATCGGACTGACTTGGGAACAAGATGAACGATCTGCGGCGTCCACCGAGATCTGATGCCAGTCGGCACCGCAAGGCATTGCCGGCGCTCTGCCTGTCGGGGGGCGGCTATCGGGCAATGCTGTTTCATGTGGGGGCGTTGCGCCGCTTGAATGAGTTCGGCCTGCTGGGGGCGTTCGATCGGATCTCGAGCGTGTCGGGCGGTTCAATCGCCGCCGCCACGCTCGCGTTGGCATGGGACGACCTAGCGTTCGACGAGACCACCGGCGTCGCAGCTGGCTTCAACCAGGTCGAGTCGAAGCTGCTCGACTTCGCTGACACACGACTCGACGCCCGGGTCATCGCTACAGGGTTGGTCCGACCGGGAAGGCAGATCGCGGAGCAGGTCGCCGCTGCGTATCGGAACCAACTCTTCGGCGACGCTTCGCTGCAGCAGCTGCCGGTGTCGCCGAGGTTTGTGATCTGCGCGTCGAACGTGGGCACCGGCAGCCTGGTCCGGTTCGCTCGCCCCTACACCGCGGACTACAGGGTCGGGTGCCGCCTCGAGCCGAAGACGCCGGTTTCTACTGCCGTTGCAGCGTCGAGCGCGTTCCCGCCGTTCCTGTCACCGCTGAAGCTGGAGCTGGGCGACGACGAGGCGCTCACCGACCCATTCCCCGACAACGCGCAGGGTGACGTTGAGGACACTGAGACGCTTTTCAAGGAGCCGTGGACGCACACGATGTATCTCAGTGACGGCGGGGTGTACGACAACCTCGGTCTCGAGCCCGTCGAGGCGTACGACACCGTGCTGGTGTCCGACGGCGGTGGTCCGGGAAAGCTCCAGGAGAAGCCGAGCCGCAACTGGTTCGGGCACGTGATGCGGTCGTGGGTTAACACGGACCAGCAGGTCCGCGCCCGCCGTCGCACCGCACTCCTGGACCTGCGGGACGGTCGTCGCGTGGTCGGGTTCTGGGCTATCGACACCAACATCGAGGACTACCCGACCGACGGGAAGCTCCCCGTCGACCAGAGCTGGATCGAGTTGCTGGCGACGGTGAAGACCCGGCTCTGGCCGCCCTACACCGAGGGGATCGGGCTCAGGACCGGGTCCAGCGACCATCTCCGCTACCGGCTCGTGAACTGGGGCTACGCCGTGTGCGATGCGGCAGTCCGTTCCTACGTGCTCACCGACCAGTCCCGACCGTCGCCGCCGGCATGGCCCTACCCCGAGTTCTCGCTCGAGGCACCTGTCCCGTCGGGCTGATGCCCCGTGGCCGGCGCGTTCGTCGGCAGCTCACAGCGTCATCGCTCTAGGATCTGGGGGCCAAGACGGGGATCCATTGTCGGAGAGTCGTTCGGTGGGGGGTGGTGGCAGTGACGGCGATGGAGCCCGGGCTAGGCAGTCAGGCGAACATCCGGGATCGGCCGGTTCAGCGGCCGGTTCGTGTGTACGCCTTTGATCCGCAGGCGGCGAACACGTTGGAGCATTCGGGGCCTGCGGTAGTCACGGTCGGGATCCCGTGGGAGCCCCTGCAGGTCGGGCCGGCGGGCTCGCGGGTCAGGGTGGTCGACTTCGATGGCGGCCGGCGCAGCGACGGGCACCCGGCAGCGTGTTACTACGAGCCGGTCGATCTGGACTCACCGGTGTTGGCGGTCCAGGCGGGTCTCGCGCCGAGCGAAGCCGACCCGCGATTCCACCAGCAGATGGTGTACGCGGTGGCGATGCGGGTGATCGAAGCGTTCGATCGTGCCCTCGGGCGACGCATCCGCCCGAACGGTGGGGTGCTGACCCTGTTGCCGCACGGGTTCCACGGCACGAACGCGTTCTACGACCCCGACCTACGGTCGGTTCTGTTCGGGTACTTCAGGGCCAGCGGTGAGGATCCGGGTCCGAACCTCCCGAACCAGTTCGTGTACACGTGCCTGTCGCATGACATCGTCGCCCATGAGGTCACCCACGCTCTGATCGATCGGGTTCGACCGTGGTTCTTGCAGGCCACCAACCCCGATGTGGCCGCGTTCCACGAGGCCCTCGCCGACCTGACCGCCATCTTCTTGCACTTCACCCTCCCCGGTGTGGTTGCCAGCACGGTCGCTTCGACGCGGGCGGACCTCCATGACGGGGGACCGCTCGTGGACCTGGCCGAGCAGTTCGGATACGCGACCGGCCGCAAGTCGGCGCTCCGGTCCGCGATCGACAAGCCGGACCCGGCCCGATACGCGGCCACCACCGAGCCCCACACACGCGGGGCGATCCTGGTCGCGGCCGTGTTCGAAGCGTTCCTGACCAACTACCAGCGCCGGATCGCCGACCTGATCCGTCTCGCCACCGGTGGGACTGGCCAGTTGCCCCCCGGGTCTCTTCACCCGGACCTCGTTGCCCGCGTCGCTGACGAGGCGACAACCACAGCGCAGCAGTACCTGACGATGTGCCTGCGGGCACTCGACTACCTGGCGCCGACCGACGTGACCTTCTCGGACTTCCTCCGCGCCATCGTCACCGCCGACCGTGACCTGTTCCCCAGCGACGGCGACCGGCTCCGTACTGCGCTGATCGACTCGTGCCGACGACGAGGCATCTACCCCTCCGGGGTCGTGTCGCTTGCGGACACATCTCTGGCGTGGCCACACGTCGAATGGGGCGACCGCCGCCCGCTCACCCACCCGTCCACCATGGTCATCAAAGGGGTCGCCGGACTCGACCCCGACGCCGGCCAGGTCGACGTTCTCCCCAAGGAGGCGACCGATGATCTGGACGAGTTCGTCGCCGCCAACCACGACATCCTCGGGTTCGCCGATCCCGCCGCCCGCAGGGTGGACCTCGAAGGGCTACACACCAACTTCCGTCACGACGAGAACGGCCACCCACAGGTGCGGATCGTCGCCCAGTTCATCCAACGACTCGACCCCGTCACCGATGCCCCCTCCATCCCCGCGGTGACCGTGGACAACGCCCTTCGGCGTTCGGTCACGGTCATCTTCGACGGCACCGGCATCCCGGTCTACGTGATCGCCAAGACCCTCCCCGGCGCCGTCGACCCCGACCACACCGAGGCCGGCGCAGCCCGGGTGGCTCAACTCGACGAGTGGCTCACCGAGCGGGCCTGGGCGGACCCGCTCCGAACCTTTGGGGTGAACCCGACCGGCTCCAGCCCGGTGCGGATCAACATCGCCAGCCTTCACGGAGCAATTTGATGGCCACGCCGGTGAAGGTGCGGATGTACCAGATCGGGTTCGGGGACTGCTTCTTGATCCGCTTCCCCACTCCCAAGCGCGAGCGCCTCGTGCTCATTGACTGCGGCGTGCACAGCCAGAGCACCAAGAAGTTCAGCGTCAAACAGATCGTCGAAGCCGTCGTGGCCGACATCACCGCCATCGCCGCGGAGACTGACAGCCCTCCCAGGATTGATGTCGTGGTTGCCACTCACCGCCATCGCGACCACGTCGTCGGGTTCGACAACCCCGCCTGGATGGGCGTCGAGGTCGGCGAGGTGTGGATGCCGTGGACCGAGGACCCCGACGACCCCGTCGCCCGCGACATCCAACGGCGCATGTCGACCAGCGCGTCGCACCTCACCGCCCTCGCCGCTGACGACAACGAGGAGAAATGGCGGAAGGTGCAAGCCATAGCCGAGAACAACCTCGTCAACGCCAACGCCATGTCGATGCTCCACAACGGGTTCGACTCCCCTCCCGACAGCCGGTACTACCTGCCTCACAAGCCCGGCGGTGACCGCGAACTCACCTTCACCACCCCTGTCCTGCCCGGCGTGACCGTCCACGTCCTCGGCCCACCCTGCGACGAAGCCAAGATCGCCGACGACAAACCTCCCGGCGGAACGTTCCTACGCGCCGGCAAAGGTGAACTCACCACCGCTGGCGACACCCCCGCCGACCAACTCCCCTTCGCTCCGTTCGCGGTCGACCAGAGAGCGTTCCGCGCCCAGTACCCCCACCTGGCGATCAAGAACCCGGGGGCGGTGGTCAACGCCGGCAAGATCGACGCCCTCGCCGTCGCCGCGAAACTCGAGAACTACGTCAACAGCACCAGCCTTATCCTCGCCTTCGAGTACAAGGGCACCACCCTGCTGTTCCCGGGAGACGCTGAAGGCGGCAACTGGACCAACGCTCTCACCGACCCCACCAAGATCCCCATCCTCGCACGCACCGACCTGTACAAGGTCGGCCACCACGGCAGCCACAACGGCACACCCAAAGACTTCGTCAACGGCCCCCTCAACGGAGCCCAGACCGCGCTCGTCCCCGTCGCCGCCACCACCAACAAGACCTTCGGCGACATCCCCCGACCCGAGCTCCTCGCCGCCCTCGCTGCCGACGACAACGTCGATCAGATCCTCAGATCCGACAAGCCCCCCACCGGAACCACACCCGGCGTCGAGGTCGGACCCGACGGCATCTGGATCGAAGTCGACGTGCTCCCCCGAGCACAACCGTAGACACCACGCCGCACCAAGCGGCCAGCGTCAGCTGCCACCTCCACACGACTTTGAGGTGGGCGCTCTAGTAGTTGAGCTACCACAAGCCGAAACCCGTGACCGGGCCTTTCACCCAGACCTCCCACCAGCGCGCACCCCGGCAACGATCCGGGCATCACAGGCCGACCCCAAGCGCCGCATCCAACAGTAGCCGCCGCGACGCGCATCTCGAGACGCTTGGCCCAAACCCTGACACACCACCAGTGCCAAGTCGTCCCGGATCACCACCCGTGAACCGTAAGAAGGCGTCGAGATCCTCCTGGCGGTATCGATGCACCCGTCCGATCTGGACAGCGACCACCTCACCGCGGTCGACGAGGCGGCGGAGGGTGGCTGGGGTGATGCCGATATCGGCGATGGCAGCGTCGGTGTTGAGCCAAGTGGGGGCGTCGGGCACGGGCTTCTCCTCGAGTTCGGTCTGTTCATCGAGGGAGCGCTTGGGGCGGCTCACCTAGGCCGGGTCGAAGCTACGGCGTGGGCGTGGCTGGGTCCACAGTCTCGGTCGAGGCGCCGGCCGACGCCTGTTGCTCGTCCTCCAACTCACGCTCTGCGCGCTCCTGCGTGGCCTGTAGGCGCTTCAGAGCAAGTTTCAGTTCGCCTCGACGCTCTTGGTCCGTCAGCTCCGCTTGTGCTTCCTCGATCGCGGCTACTTCTTCCTCTCGTTCTTGTTTCGCGCGCCTCTTTCTCGTCCAGGACTCAACAGCAGGAGACGTTGACTCCGCCGAATCGTGTGCTTCCTGGATCCGGTCCAGCTCCGCCCTCGCCATAGCCACGGGTTCCGGCGGAAGGTCGTGGAGCGTGAAGTACTTGCCTCGGAGCACAGTGAAGCGCGCGGCGGCCTGGCGGTGTGCCTCACTCGTCTTGCCGGTCTGCAGCGCCGTGTTCACCCCGGTGAGCAGCGCAGCCAGTAACGCTGCGATCCCGACAGTCGCCGACTTCCAACCGCTTTGGTCAGAGGCGAGAAGCAGCGACGACCCAGCCACCGTGGACCCGATCACGGTGAGGGTCTCCAGCACCATCCTGATCCACGCCCAACGCTTCGAGCTCAGGGTGTGCTCTCTAGCGCGCTTGCGACAGCCAACGCCCCGGCTCTTCGCCCGGCAACAGACCTTCTCGATCGTGTCGAGTTCGCAATCGCCCGACGATACGGGCCCAGCGACTTCCGAGTGCTCCACCTGGCCCCCTCGACGCTCTAGAGGGGTCCAGCATGCCAGAGATCCCACGCCGAGGACGCCGAGTAGAGCAGCGGCGCTCGCCACCACGGGGCCTGGGTATCTGGGGACTTCCGCCTCGCCCAAGTCCCCAACCAGAAGTCCCGACTTGAGGGTGACGCCGGACTACTAGAGACCGGCAGGCAGCGGGACGTTGAAACCCAGGGCGAGGTGCAGGCCCTGCGGGCGATCCTGCAGCCCGGCACCCCCGAAGCCCTACAGGGCGTGTACCTCCAACTGAGACCATCTCGACGGCTACCGAGAACGGCTACTCAACGAGCTCGCCACCACCTGGGAAACGTTCTCGGGCTTCATCACCGACGCAGCTGCCAGCCTGGACGCCGAGCCCGAGCACGACAGTCTCGACTAGCCAGAGTTGGCCGGCCTCCCGCCTACACCTGCGACCCCGAGACGCCCCATGCGAGGCGTCAAGGATCGCCGTAGCGCCAGGGACGTCATCGCCCGCCACGCCTCCACACAGAAGTCCCGCACCGGCCACTGTCAACTCTCGGTCCCGAGGCGGAGCCCCGCTGCGATTCGCAGCGGCGTCCGACGAGGTCGCCCAGGGCGATCTGAACTGACGCTGCTGTCTTTGGCGCCTACCCGCTTCCTGGGCTGACACGATGGCTGCGGCTTACGACCGTTCGTCGTGGCGAGCCTTGAGGCCGACGACGAAGGCATGGGCCTGCGCCGGGCTGAATACGGCGATGGCGAACTCGTCGCAGAGCACGGACGCTTTGCGCAGCAAAGCCTCGTCTCGCGTGATGAACCCATCGGCTCCATGCTTCTTGGTTGTGTGTAGGTGCATGACATCGCGTGTCTTGTTGTTGGCAGTTCTGCTGCCCAGGGACCTGTCGGTGCCGGGGAACACCGCGTTGAATATTCGGTTGAACACGGCGCCCTCCTCGGTCGAGGCGAGCACAGCACCGCTGTCGAGTCGGGATACATCGAGGACGAACACCCCGGAGAGCTTTGGATAGTCAGCCTCATCATCGAGTCGCTGGCGGCGCTCGTGGTCAGGGTCGTGCCTTAGGTCATCGCTAAGGGCGGTGGCGCGTCGCAGCCCGATCCAGCCTTGATCAGCTAGATCCCGAAGGTCCGCCCACGCCTCAGAGCCCGATCCCACCACCGAGTTGTCGAAGAAGAACACGCGCCCCAGGAACGGTCGTTGCTCCACTGCAACAGCCTCGCGCACCTGCAGGAACACGTCGGAGCCATTGGAACGGTCGGAGCGGCGACACGGCACGGCGGTGGTAGTTGTTCACCGCACCTGAGACCTGAGCTAGCGATTCCCGACCTGGCTTCACCTGTTCGGGAGCGGCGGCGCCGAAGCCCTTGGTTCGGGAGGTCCGCTCAGTCAGTTCACACCCGGACGAATCGCAGGCCGTTCCATCGGAGACGCAGGTTGGTGGTGATCGAGGGGCAGCAGTGGGCGTCGAACGGGCGGTAGGACTCCACCGTTATCTCGATCGTCCCGTTGCGGATGGTGGCCTCGCGGTACAGAGCGGGGAACTCGACCGAGGGGACGAACTGCTCGACGGGGATCCGCCCGATCCGGTGCCCGTCGGACCGGTACACGAACACCCTGTTCAGGTACCCGCTGACCCCGAAGCCGCACTCGATGACCATCAGCCCGTCGGCGACACCGTTGCCGGTCAGATCACCGACGTGGGCCTGCAGCGGGTACCTACCCGCCGAGTCACCCGCTCCGACGACCTCAGCGAAGGTGCCGAGCGGCCGCGGGCTCTCGGGGTGCACGCCGTCCACGTACACGGCCCCCCGGAATTCGCAGACCCTCGGCACCTTCAGCGACATCAGACGCTCGACCGTCATCGGCTCGGAGACGCGCACCGTACCGGGCTGTCCCTGGGCAGACGAGGGGCTCTGCGCCCCCGCCACGACGCCCGTCGCCAGGCACAGGCAGAGCGCCAGTGCGCCCACACGTCTCGTGTTCATGTCTCGATCCCCCTGCCCCGACCCGGTGGGCGGAAGCTACCACCGGCCGCTCGGCTGCCCCGAGAGAGCGACCGCACGGGTGTGTGTTCGGTTCGGGGGCGCCGGCGCCGTCTGGGTGGCAGGCTGCGCATCGTTGACCGCTCGACGTCGGGGGTTTCGATCGTGCGCATCCTTGACCCGCCGCCGGCCGAGGTGAAGGCCGTGCTCGCCTCGCTCACCGCTGCGCTCGACCGGCCCGCCGGCGGTGGGGGTGTCCCGCCCGAAGATGCCGCCGACGTGTTGATCGCCACCTGGAACATCCGCGAGCTCGGCGGGTTCACCG
>CAZVVS010000039.1:0-19969 GCA_964630585.1 uncultured Gordonia sp. | reverse complement strand
CATGGACCGTGCTCGCTGCGATCGGTCACTCCGAGAGCCGGCACGCGCAAGGGCGTGCCAATCCGGCGACCGGCGATGTCCAACCGCCGATCCTCGGCCCGGCCCTCGACGGTCGACCTGGCTTCGTTCGCATTCCCGCCCCAACTTTCAGCGACGGGTGGGCGCACGCCCAGGGTCCGATGCAGTTCCTGCCCAGCACCTGGCGGACATGGGGACGCCTCGCCCCGGGCCGCCCCGCAGGGGCGACACCGTCACCGCACAACGCATTCGACGCCATCTGGAGCGCCGCCGCGCTGCTCTGCGGGACCGACGGCGGTGTCGGCGACCTTCGAGCAGCGATCCTCACCTACAACCACAGCAACAGCTACTTCGATCAGGTGCTCGCCAAGGCCGCCGAATACGAATCAGCTGCCCGAACTGCGGCTGCGCCGGTCGTGACGGGCGGGATGACATGTCCCGTCGCAGCCCCGGTCCGCCACAGCAACGACTGGCACGCCCCACGCTCAGGAGGTCGGCAGCACCAGGGCAACGACGTGTTCGCCCCGCACGGCTCGACGCTCGTCGCGATTGAGTCCGGTGTCATCGACCGCAGCTCGGACACCGAGTCCGGTCTCGGTGGCATCACCATCTGGCTGCGCGGCGACTCCGGCACACGCTGGTACTACGCGCACAACTCACGGAACCTCGTCGCCCGCGGCAGCCGTGTCGCCGCCGGTCAGCCGATCGCGTTGTTGGGCAACACGGGCAACGCACGCGGGACGTCACCTCACGTGCACTTCGAGATGCACCCCGGCGGAGGGACAGCGGTTGACCCGTACCCGCTGATTGGCCAGCTGTGCTGGAGAGCTACATGACCTGAATCGCCCAGGGCATCGACAAACCTGCAACAGTGACCCGCAGCCAACCCGGTGCCGGTGACTCCACAAGGTCGGCGCCGGGGAGGTCGAACGACCGCTCGACCCCCGATTCCTCACGGATGACGAGCCGGCTGTCGACGACTCCGCCCGCACCGGTGGTGACGTACCGCCACCTCGGAGCGGCCTCACATATTGCGTCGTCGCGTCGACGACGGTTCCCGGCTGCCGAAGCTGCCGCCGACACCCCCGCCGCGACCAGACCGAGCGGCGAGAGCCCACCGACCACGAACGTCCGTCGGTCCCACTCCGCGGGCGCCCCCGGTGACCAGCACCAGAGGTGGCAGCGCCGAAGCTCGGTCTGCTGCGTTGTACCTGCCTCAAGAACGTCCATGACGTCACTCCTCCCGATCGAGCAGAGATGGAGGACGCCGAAGCCCGGCGACGAGACGCTGTAAACCGTACCAGTGGCCCAGAGCCTTGGGAATGGTGCCCAGGAGCGTGACGCTATTGGATGTCGCGGGTTTCACTCAGCCCGGGGGGGGCAGGGCTCTGGGTAGTCGCCTCTCAACCGGTCGAGCCTCAGCGTACGGTCGAGCGTTAGCGGCTCAGCGGTGATGGGCCTGTCGGTCGCTGTTCTCTCGGCACCGACACCTGCGACGCGAGTTGGAATGCAGTGAGGAGCGGAGGTCCTTCAGACACGCCGGCCCTGCCGCGGCTGACGAGCTTCCCTCGTGGAAGAGGAGAGTGCCGCCGCAGCAGAAGGAAGGCAAGTCGCAGCTGATCGACTGGAGGATTCCGGCGGCGCACGCGTCGACCGCTTATCGGTGGACAGGAAACGGGCCTGCCGGGCCCAGCATGGTTCAAGTTGTCCACTGCATGTATCTTCGCTGGCAGTAGGAGGGGAGGCTCAGGTGAGTCATGTCGAGCCCGCCGTTCAGAGTGTGATGAACCGTTGCGTGGCACGTCGGACATGAGTTCTTGGACGGCTTGAGAACGCTGTGCGGGTGTGCCCATGACTCCGCTTGAGGATGCTCTGCGTCGCGTTCTGGATTCGAGTGGTGCCCTCAGCCCCGACCGCATCCGGCAAGCCCTCCGACGTCGCGGCATCAACGTGCCGACGGACGCAATCGAACGGCAGCTCCGGTCGCGCCCCGATCTGTTCCGTCCTCTCGGAGACGGATCGTGGGACCTTGCCGAGCGGACCGCAGACGAGCCGCCGCCGGTAGCGGATCACCGGCAGCCGATCGACCCATTGCTCGCCGGGTCGTTGGACGGGGACTTCGTGGTGATCGACGTAGAGACCACCGGAACGTCGGAGGCCGATGACGAGATCATCCAGCTCGCCGCCGTAAGGGTTCGTTCCGGCGCGCCCGTAGCGGGCTTCAATCGGCACGTGCGGACGGTGTCAGCGGTCGTGCCCGCGTCGCTGCAGCTCAGAATGGGTTGGTCCGCGCTGCAAGCCTCGGACCTGTCCCCGATCGAGGAGGCACTTGAGGACCTGAAGGGTTTCGCGGGGAACGACACCGCCGTTGCATGGAACGCCGGGTTCGACATCGGGTTCTTGTCCGAGGCCGGTTGGCGGCCGGACAGTGTGGTCGACGCTTTGGCTACGTCGCTCCTCGTCCTTCCCACTGGCCCCCATCGACTGGGTGATGTCGCGGACCGACTCGATGTTGTCCGCCAACCGGTCGGATCCCTGCCGGTCGACGGTGCTGCTCCGGAGCGAGAGCAACTTCACGATGCGCTGGTCGACTGCCTGTTGACCGCCCAGGTGCACGTCCAGGTCGGACGACGACTCCATGGCGGCGTGAGCAGCGCAGTTGTCAAGCTGCTGCCGGAACTGCCTCTGCGACCTCGGGCAGACATCGAACGCCCGACGCCCGCACGCGCTGAGCG
Organism: uncultured Gordonia sp.; assembly: GCA_964630585.1. Classification (GTDB taxonomy): domain Bacteria; phylum Actinomycetota; class Actinomycetes; order Mycobacteriales; family Mycobacteriaceae; genus Gordonia. Next base: position 17,216 of record CAZVVS010000039.1, on the reverse strand, counting down.
GCCTCGGCTGAGCGGCGCGACCGGCGCAGAGATTCTCGAAGAGATCATCGCGTCAACGGGCCGAGAAATACGCCCTGCTCAGACCACCGCCGCCGTGTGGAGCGATCGTGCGCTCCAGGGCAGCTCCGCCGTCATCGAGGCGCCAACCGGGACCGGAAAGACGCTGGCCTACCTGGCCGCAACGCTCGCAGCGGTACGGCGCGGTGGGCGGGTTGCACTGGTCACTGCCTTCAAGAACCTGCAGGATCAGCTGCTGGACGAGTTCGACGACGTTGATGCTGTCATCGACGCAGGGGTCCAAGTCGCAGTGCTGAAGGGCGCCGGGAACTACTTCTGTCGACGTCGTCTTGAACGGCTCTGCGTTGAGCTCGCTGAGGTCGAGCTTGACCTCCGCTACGTCGCCGCTGTGCTCGTCACGCTTGTGGAGCAGCAGCCATTGGCGACCCGTGACGATGTAGCCCCGTGGCTGCGGTACCGGATTGCGGCTTCTTCGTCTCTCGTTGACGAAGTTGCGGTGGGGTGTGGGCACACCGAGTGCGGCCGGTCAGTCGCTATCGAGCGTGCCAACACCGCAGACGTCGTGGTGATGAACCAGGTGCTGTGGGTTGCACCTCCCGACGATCTCGAGCCGATCCACCTTGCAGTGATCGATGAGGCGCACGACCTCGAAGGGATGGCGACGCTGGCCTTCACCGAGGAGGTCGGTTCGGCACAGCTGCTTGCCCTCAGCGACCGGCTCGCTCCTGTTGGGCGCCGGGGCCTTCTCTCTGCGGTCCGGCATGCTGGAGGTGACATCGCCACCGCCAGCCAGTTAGCTCGCCGGCTGCGAGCCTCGACGATCGCGACGTGGCGTCCCTTGGCTGACTTCGCTCGCGCCATCTCGCCCGACGTCGACGAGGAGCACGGTGGATCAGTGCGACTGCGCCGCGCCCCTGCGACCTTGCACCCAGGAGCGTGGGTCCGCGCGTCCGATGCGTTGCGCGATCTACACGACACACTGCAACGTCTGGCATCGGCGCTCGATGCCCTGGCGGCAGATCCGACAATCGATCGGCTCACGCAGGAAGATCTCGCGGCTCTCCAACAGCAGGCACGAGACCTTGAGGAGTTGCTCTGGCGTGTACCTGCGGTCCGCGAAACGGCTTTGGTGCACTTCATCGAGCTCGAGCCAGCAGATAAGGGCGGCTGGCGGTTCGCGCGAGCACCTGTCGAGGTAGCGCCTCGTCTTCAGGACCGCTGGGAAGCACTCGACGGCTTCGCGCTCTTGTCCGCAACGCTTCAGACCGGGGGCAACGACTTCGGGTTCATCGTCGACCGGCTCGGGCTCCGGGCCCACCTCGCTGGCGGTGCATGCGCCCTGCAATCCGACTTCCGGTTCCACGAGAACGTCGTGCTCGGCATCGCCCGCTGGTTCGATTCGATTCCTGTCCCCAGGTTCATGCCCGAGTTCGAGGCCGAGACCGCAGAGGAACTAGCCGCAATGGCTCGGTTCTGTGACGGGCGGCTCCTCGCCCTGTTCACCGCCACAAGTCGACTCCGCAGCGCGCGCGAGATGATTGCCGACCCACTCGCTCGAGATGGACTGCCCGTGCTCGCACAGGGTGACGGATCCCGCCCGGCGCTTCTCGAGGAGTTTCGATCACGGCCCGAGTCGGTGCTTCTCGGCACGAGATCCTTCTGGCAGGGCATCGACGTACCCGGCGACTCGCTGTGCTTCGTGGAGATCGAGAAGCTGCCGTTTCCTCACCTGCGGGATCCCGTCACAGAAGCCCGCCTTGAGCTCCTTCGCCGCCAAAGCCGCAACGAGTTCGAGGACTACCTGTTGCCTTCCATGACGATCGCTCTGAAGCAGGGGTTCGGTCGCCTCGTCCGCCAGGCAAGTGATCGCGGCGCCGTCATCATCCTGGACCGACGCCTCCACACGAAGCCATACCGCGACGGCGTCCTCTCCTCGTTGCCCGGCTTCCGCCCGAGGGAACCGGACGCCGAGCTGTCACGATCGACGTTCTACTCCCACATCGATACCTCGCTGCCAGGGCTGATCACCGAGCATGGCCGCGATCACCTCGCCGCCATGCCTGCCGGCGCAACCTCATTGGCAGTTGATGTCCCACAGGTTCCCCGGGGCGGAGATCGCGCAGCCCGGCGGGACGATGTCCTTGATGCGCTTCGTCAGGCCTTCAGCTTCGACGGGTTCCGGTCTGACGAACAGGAAGAGCTCTTCTGGCGTATCCACGACGGTGAGGACGTGTTGGGCATCCTCCCCACCGGAGCGGGCAAGAGCTTGCCGTTTCAGCTGTCAGCGCTGGTCGGAGAAGGCCTCACCCTTGTGGTGTCGCCACTCGTGGCTCTCATGCGGGACCAAGTCGAGAACCTGCTCGATCGTGGTGTCCGGCAAGTTGGCGCGTTGGTCGGCCAGATGACTGCCGACGAGCGTGACGAGATCATCCGCAGAGTCCACAGCGGTGCGATCTCCTTGCTGTACGTCGCGCCTGAACGGTTGCGGGATCCGGTGTTCCTCGAGCACCTGAAGGCGTTCGACCTGCAGCGGGTGGTGGTCGACGAAGCGCACTGCGTCTCGTTGTGGGGCCCGAGCTTCCGTCCCGACTTCCTTGCGATCCGAGCTGCGCTTGATCGCGCCTGCCACTCAGGTGTGCCTCTCGCAGCGTTGACCGCGACGGCCACCCCGGAGATCGAGGCGGACATACGTCGAGCGCTGCGAGTCGAGTCGGCCGACAAGATCTCCACGCCAGCGGCACGTCCCAACCTGCGGTTCGCGGTGCTAGGCAACGACCCGCGCGTCCCTGGCGATCGCTTCACCAATCGCAAGGACCGGCTACGTCATCTCGTTCGCATCCTCAGCGCCGCGGAGCGACGATCCGAGGCGGCCATCGTCTACGTGCCGACTGTGGCGCTCGCCGACCAAGTAGCAGCGCAGGTGCAACAGGCCGGGATGATCGCACGCCCCTACCACGGGCGCCTTGATCCATGGAGCCGGCAGAACGTCGAGGAGCTGTTCAGAGACGGTGAGGTCGATGTGATCGTTGCGACCAAGGCGTTTGGTATGGGCATCGACCGGTCCGACGTAAGGTACGTCATTCATCTCGGCTGCCCGGCGGACCTCGAGAGCTACTACCAGGAAGCTGGTCGGGCCGGACGTGACGGCGAGCCTTCCTGGTGCCTCCTGCTCCCGATTCTTGCGTCGGATCGGACGACCCAGGAGTGGTTCATCAAACAGGTCGGTGATCTCGACTCAACACTCGATGAGGCTGCCTCGCTCCTCAAAGGCTTGGGGCTTGGCGAGCGCCACCTCGACCTCGAGGAGTTCGCCTCCCAGCTTGGACTCGAGGAGACCCAGGCAAGAGTTGTACTGCACTACCTCGAGGCTGGCGGCCTCATCGAGCGCGGACCCGACCAGACCGCTGTGGCATCGGTGCTGTTGCTCGATTCTCCGCGTGATGACACCGTTCGATCGGCGTGCGAGATGGCATCCCTGAAGACGATGGTTCCGGCCCTGCTCGAGATGGTCGACCTGGCACGCCAGCACGACGAGCCCCCTGCTGCCCTCGAGCAACGCTTCATCGAAGAGAGCCGGGCCGGGCGACTGGTGTATCGCCCCGTTCGGCGGTTGGCGTCTGTGATCGTTCACGACGCGGGCAATCGAATGGCTCCGTCGACCGCGGCTGTCACAGGACAGATGTACAAAAAGCTCGACCAGATGCTGGCTTTCGCATCGGAGAGGGAGCGCTGCCGCCAGATGACCATTCGCTCGTATCTTGGCGAGCCCGACGACGGCATGCGGCCGTGTGGTGTCTGCGACATCTGTGACCCCACGCTTGCGAGACCGTGGCTCGAACTGCCGTTGGACCTAGTGCCGGACGCTGATCGGTTGATGGACACGGAGCTGACCTGCCTCTACGCCGTCCAGTGGAACGAAGCCGAAGTCACGGCTGGGAGGGCACCGTACGGGCGTTCGGCCCTACGTTGCGTACTCGCCGGAGACCGCTTCCAGCTCGGCCGCTACACGGAGGGCGCGAACCGGCAGCGACGGCTCCGGCGAGCCGAGGCGAGCCCCTACTGGGCTGCGCTCAGCTTGCTCACGAATCCGTCAGACAGGATCCGCATGGCGTTCGAGTCTCTTGATCAGGACGGATGCCTTACCGTTCGCGAGTTTGAGGTGGCCAACGACCGCGGCACCGGGCTGGAGCAGTACTCCTACCCGGCGCTCAGCGACATCGGCATCCGCCGTGTCGAGCTTGGGCTGGTCGGTTCATGACCGACAGCGAACTCGGCAACCTCGAGACCGGCGTCGATACTGTCGGCTTTCTCGCGGGGCTGCTGTCCGGCTACGAACCCAGCTCGATCCTGCGAGAGCAAGCCCAGAACGCCGACGACGCATGTCGAAAGCAGGGCCGTACTGGCCGACTCTGGGTCTCGATCGAGGAGCACGAGATCCGCATCGAGAACCCTTCGATCCTGACCGACGACGACTGGCGGCGACTCGCAAAGACCAGCTCGCGGGGCAAGGCTTCGGACCAGAACCAGACGGGCGAGTTCGGAGTCGGGTTCTGGAGCGTGCTGCACCTCACCGACGCTCCGATCATCACCTCGGGACGCCGAACCGTGCGCATTGACCAGTTCAGCGGAATCCCAGCCCAGTTCCAGCCGGCCGAGGAAGCGATCGACGGCACACGGTTTGTCCTGCCCCTCCGCAGGGAGCCTTCGCCCGCGGGGGATCGTCTTGAGGTTCCGCCGGTCAGCGCCTCGATGCTTCGGGCCCTCGAGAACGAGTTCGCAAGCCAGGTCGCCGACCTCCTTCTCTTCACCGAGTCGCTCAACGAGATCGTGGTTGTCCGGCTGGACGGAACGGTGGACCGAGGTTCACGCGTAGCGCACCAGCTGAGCCCCAGGGTGGACCGCGTCGACATCGTGCAGGCCAGGGATCAAGAGTCAGCGGCGACGACGTCGTATCTGAGGGTTGGAAGCGACGTCCCAAACCCCCCGGCGGGTCGAAACGCTCGGGCAACTGCAGCGTTCCCGCTCGATGACGCGCCCGTCCCTGGCCGGGTCTTCTGCACCTTCCCTACCGAGACGCTTTCCGGGCTCCCCTTCTCCATCAACGGCCACTTCTTCGCGGCAATGGATCGGCGATCCATCGTAAACGGTGGCGAACACGGAGCGTGGAACGACCGCGTGTACGCCCACCTGGGCGACGCCCTTGGCGAGGCGCTGGAGGAACTGCTCACCTGCGACATCTCGCTGCCATGGGAGATTCGGGCCCGATGGTTTCTGGGGTCCGCAGGGGGCACCACAGACACCCAGCGGCGATCGAGCGACTTACTTGACCACCTCGATCGCGAGGCCCTCCGGCGTGAGGTAGTTCCTGATCGCTCCGGCGCACTGCACAACGGCGAAGCGCTGGTGTTGCTCGAGCCTCCAGCAGATGAGTTACTCGGCGCACATGTCGAGAACGCCGTAGCGGCGGTCCGCCGTGACCTTCACCGCATCCTGGACAGATGGGGAGTGCAACGTTGGGGTACCGGTGACGTGGCCCAATGGGTCCAGCAACACTCGCCCGATGACACAACCCACCTCACGGACGCGCCAACGTTCATGAACTCGGTGGACAAGCTGAAGCGGCTCCTCGCCTATCTGTCGACGGAAGGCGACGTTCTGAGGAACGCGACGCTGGCGGCCGGAACCGACGAGCGCGTGCACCGACTCGGGTCGCCAGATCTGCGGCGGCCAACACCGCAGATGTCGAGCCTTGTGAAGGGCCTCTCGACCCAAAGCGTCCACCCCGACCTCGTCAACACCATCGCATGGACCCACGCGCCGTTGACTGATGGGCCATGGCTTCGCGACGTGCTGCAGGCCAACGCCAGCGCCTTGTTGCACAAGCGGGTGCCCAGCCCGAGCATCGGATGCTTGAGCGCGCTCAGCAACGTCTCCGAAGCGCTCGACCTCGCTGGTGCCGCACGAGATGGATGTGACGGCCTGCCCCTCGCGGTAGACCCTGGGAAGGTCGTCCAACGCTTCGGCAGCACAACGATCGTTGGAGTTCCCTCATCGCCGCACCGCTCCGAGGTGGTGGAGTTTCTCGAACGATGCGGCGCCAAGTGCCTGCATGATGCGGTCGACAGGATTGAGCTATCCGGAGGGGATGTCCGAAGGTTCAGCGCACGGACATTGACCGAATGCGTACTTGCCGCGCCGAACTGGAAACCGATCCGGGACACTGTGCCCCTTCTGTTGTCGATCGACCTACTCGTCGAGTCCCGATTGGGTGACCCGACGGACTTTGGCGAGCTCAGCGATGCGGAGATCTGGCCGGCCGCCGACGGGACAGCCCGAAAGCTCGCCGATCTCTTCCTGCCCTCCGAGGCAGGGGTCATCAGAGAAGACCAGAAGCCGCGGGTGCTCGCACCACGCTCCATCGACACAACCACCGCCGCAGGCAAACGCGCGCGCAACGTGCTCGCCGAAGCGTTCGGACGAGTGCGTCTGGACGCAGCAGAGGAGACCGTTTCGGGCTGCGAAAGCCCCCCGAACGAGCGAGCCGACCTGCTCGGCTTGCTCGAGGATCTTGTGGAGTGTTGGAGGAGACTCCGACCAGTCCAGCGAGACCGCCTCGCCAGCTCCTCGTTCGTGCCATGCCTCGACGGGAAGCTCAGGCGGCCTGCAGAGACGCTTCTGCCCAAACGTCCGCTGCCAGGTCGACTTGGCGAGCGATCAGCCGCCAACCTCATCGACGAAGTTGGCGGTCTTCGCAAGATCCTGACCGAACTCGGCGCGAGGCAGTCACCCACCTCAGACGAGCTCTCGGATCTCGCCCGTTGGATTGCGGATCAACCGTTCGATGACGAGAACGATCCCGCGTCGACCCTCTGGGAGTACCTCGACTTCGAGGCGGAGATCGGTGAGGCAGAGCTACGGCCGCTGCAATCGATACCTTGGCTCCCGTCCCACCCCGACGGTGAGCGCCGGGCACCCAAGGATCTCGTCGACCCGACGCTGGCGTTCGCCGAGATGCTGTACTCGAGCCCGAGGGGCGTGCGGCAGTCGAGCGCTCGCCTGCGTGAGGCGTTGGGGATTCGCGGAGCCCTGACTGCAGACGAGTACGTGGCGCTCGCTCGGCGATCGGCGGAGACCGAGACCCCGCTCTTGCCGCAGTTCTTCTACCAACTGGACCGCTCCGCAGCGACCGAGGACAACGCACGAACTATCGGGCAGCTTCGCGACGTCGCGTTCATCCCGGCCAACAACCGGCTCATCGCCCCACGGTCACTCGTGGACCCGTCGAGAGCTCGAATCTGGGGCCACCTGCGCAGCCGCCTGCCCGACGAGTTCGTCGAGAAGCACCACCGCCTGCTCGGTGCGCTCCAAGTGGTCCGGGACGGAGAGATCACGTGGCGTGACCACGTCGAAGTGCTCGACGAGCTGTGCGATCTGGATGAGCTCGATGAGCGCTCCACGGTGTTGGCTAGGAGCCGGTTCGAGTCCCTCGGAGAGTTGTACGACAGCGATGAGCTATGTGTCGAACAGCTGGTCAATCGACGATGCGTCCCGACGTCTCAAGGACTCTTGCGACCAGGAGACGCCTACGTTCGCGACTACCCGCCGGCCACGTCCCATCGGTTGGCGGCAGAGCTGCCGGTCGCAGCCGACATGCCCGCCGCCCGGAACCTGCTAGACGCCCTTCCAACGAGGTCTCTTCGAGACTCGGTGCGACTTGCGCCCGTCGCACTCGGCGACCGCGCCGACACCACGTGGTCACCGCGGCTCATGCGGCACGCCGAGAACGTGCACCGGTACCTGCTGGCGAACGGCGAGGGCGATCTCGCATCCCTCGCAACCCAGTGGCCCCCAACCGTCCGCACCGTAAGTCAGCTGTCAGTCAGAGCACTGTGCGACGACGTCGAGGTGGCCAGGTGGGCAGAGCGATGCTTCCTCGGCGCTGACGCCGATGATCGGTTCGTTCTCTTTCTGCAAGGAACCCGGGCCGACACCCGCGCAGTCGCGGACGCGATTGCGATGCTGTTCGGCGTAGGTGCATCCAGAAAGACCCTGTTGGTCCAGGTGCTCGACAGTCCCACCGCGCAAGCCGGGTCCGAAGCGCTGGACTACGACGAGGTGCCACCGCTGCGAGACGATGCATCGAACCTGTTCGAACAGGACGTGGTCACCATCGAGCTGCCCGACTACAGCCCCGAAGAGGAACCTCGGCCGGCCCCTGATGAGCCTGCCGCAAGCCCCACTGGGGCGGAGGAGCCCGCTGTGTACAGCGGCGCTGGGGAGACGGCATCCCTTGATGGCTCAGCCACAGTTGAGACACACACCCCGATCGAGGCCCAGCCCGCGCCCGAACCAGCCACGGAGTCAGCGGCCGCTGACGCAGACAACGAGGGCGGCGTCGATCGATCAGACGGCACCTCGCTACCTGCGCGACCGGCGCCGCCCCGTGTCCGGTCTGACTGGGACGCCATCGCTTCGGAGTTCACAGTCGAGCAGCGATACGAAGCGCCGGTGCAAGATGTCGACCTCGGTGCGGACGATCCAAAGCCGGCCGATGAGCCGCGACGTCGGCGGTGTGTCCTGTCGTTCTACGACGTGACCCACGGACTCTTGCCACTCCGGCGCTCTGATGTGCGGAGCCTTGCCGGGCCAGGTCGACTCGATGCGGTCCACCTGTTCGGTGAGCGTCGACCCGCAAGGCAGGTCGACGACCTCCACGTGAAGATCGACGGTGGGAGCGAGCTCTACCAAGAACGGCTGATCGTGCCCGGCGTGGTCGTGCACTTGCGCCCAGGGGCCCCGGGCACGATCGAAGCGACGATCCATGCAGAGCCTCACACCATCAACGACGTCTGGATCCTCGAGCGCGACACTGACGGGACCCTGCGCCGTGAACGAGTGGACGGCGTGGAGATCGCTTGGGAGTGCGAGGACAACATCTACCGACCAGAGCGACGATGGGAGGATATCGGCGCGTTGCACGCCGAAGCGACGTCATCCGCGCTGGATCTCATCATTCGGGCGTTCCGGGGGTTCGGCACAGACGGCCTACTCGACACCGAGGTGTGGCAGCTTGTGGCAGTTCACCGCTTGTTCGCCCTGAGCACCATCCGCTCCCACCTCTCACGACAAAGCGCACTCTTCGAGAAGGTCGGCGACCGCTGGTTCATGACCGGCGACACTGTCTTCAAGGATGTGCTCCCAGCGCCAAGTCGCTCGCAGGAGAAGGACAACTCGCTCGAAGCGAAACTCAGGACCCGCGCACGCGACTTGGCACGCCAGCTCGCCAGTGTCCTGAACCAGATCGACGACGACTCGCTACGGGAAGAAGCCGTCGCGTCGCTCGGACTTGTGGCCGTCTCTCCCAGCGCACTACGAGACCTCGAGCTTGCCTGCGAAGCCTTCATGGTCGATGGAACCCCAGCAGTGCTCGCGGCGATCGAGCGAACCATCAAGCGACACCCTGACCGAGCCGGGATCGTTGCCGGTTGGCTGAACAACCCCCTGCGGGTTAGCGGACAGCACGAGCACCAGCTCATCGAGGTCGTCGAAAGATACGGATCATCAACCGCGGTCGTTCGAGTCAACGAGCTGCGAGGTAGACTCCGTGCGGCCGGTACCGGCCACGCACCAGCGGGGCGGTTGCCACTCGATCTCGCAGAGGTCGCGTACGAGGAGCTGCTCGACGGAACGCGCCGCCTGTCCGACGCTGCCAGCGTGATCGTTGCGGCCTACGAATCGGTGAGCGCACGGGACGTGGAAACTCTCTTCGAGCGCCCAGCGGACCTGCTTGACAGCATGGTTCGACTGGAGCGGATCCGAATGCATGACAGCACCGGTGTGACAGACCTCGACATCGTCACGACAGCCCGCCAAGCGTTGCTGGCAGCGGCCGTTGCGGCGCTCGGCGATACGGACCGCCACGCGAGGCAGGACCGCCAGCAGGCCCTGGCGACTGCGCGCCTGCTACAGGGAGACGTGGATGGAGTGCTGGACGTCATGAAGGAGTACGGGTTCCTCCTCCGAAAGCTCGGCAACCCAGACGATGCGGCGGCCGTGTTCACCGCGGCTGACCGCTTCGCCCGTGCGCAAGGTGCCGACTCATCCACCGCCCGCTTGATCGGTCGAGAAGCGGCGGATGCAACATGCTCGGAGCCAACCGGCCGCTTCCTCGCTGCGTGGTGCGAGATCGCCAAGGTCGCGAATCCCGCGCTCGGAGCCGGTGTCGGTGCACTCCGGGCTCAGTGAACAGGCTCCTCGCAAACGACGGCAACGAGGAGCAAGGGAGGCATTGCGGTACTCGAACGTCGAGACCCAACTGTCTCACCTGAGCGTCAGAGACCGCCGTGAGGACTGACTCGACTTGATCGCCCTCTTCAACGCGACCGCGAATCGACACATCATGCGTTCGTTGATCGTTCCTGGCTTAGAGCTACATCTACGAAGGGGGATTCGTCAGCTTGGGAAGCCCGTCAACACTCACCGCTCCTCGCTTCAGCAGGGGAGCAGCTGGGTGACCGGCGCGAGCTGCTGACGGGCTGCCTTGGAAGCGACGATCGGGTATGAGCCTGCTCGAACCCGTCTCTATACCGGTTCGATAGCGCTTCCTGTTCATTCGTCGAGACGGTTTGTCAGCCCACGCCGGGGAGCCGCATTGGGCGGTCATCGTCGCCTGTGCGGCCGAGACGACGCCACATTTCGATCGTGTCGGGGTGCAGGTCATCAAGTGGTTCGAGGGTCTCGATGTAGCGGCACAGCTCGTCGACGATGCGGTCGACCGCTGCGGGGTCGCCGTTGAGGTGAGCGGCCTCCATCCGGTCGCGGAACAGTGGTTCGCTGCCCGGCACCGCTTTCAGACCCTGGGTCGCGGCCCAGGTCGCCGCGTCGGCGTGGCCTTGAGCGAGCTCGAGTTGGGCGAGCCGGTGGGCTGCGTCGGAGATCGTGGCCTCCGCTTCGGTGACGATCGCTTCGGTGAACGCCCACTCGTAGCCGCGGACACCTTCCAACACCTGACCTCGCAGCAGCCCAATGGCCGCTCGCAGCAGATCGGCCTCGACGGCTTCGTCGTCGCTCGGTCGGGCCCGACGCACCAGGGAGTTGAACCGAGCCAGGTCGACGGCGACGTGTGGACCGACCGAGTAGTTGCCGCCGTTGGTGACGGCGTGAGGAAGGTTGTGGTTGCCGTCCTTGTCGATGCCGAGCGCGGAGCGAGCACGGTGAACCGTCACGTTGAACGTGCCCTGTGTCGGTTCGGCTTCGGGCCAGATCGCCGTCTTGAGACGCTCCGCGGTGACACCTCCAGGGTGGAGCGCGAGGTAGGTGATGAGCTCGATCGTGCGTCGTCGGTTGATCACGTCGACACCGTGCACCTCGACTGGCCCGAGCACTCTCACCTCGACCTCGGGCGTTGGATCGGTGGAGACCGACTCGACCGCCTCGGACAGGTAGATCGTGTCGGCCGGGCTGTCGTCGGAGAGGAGGCGCTCGTCGCTGTCCCCGGCGATGGCATCGGCGAGCAGCACGTCGACGGAGGCCAAGTTCTCTGTCGCGAGCGTGGCGGGCGAGAGGTCGAAGCCATGTGGGTCGAGCCGCGTGACCGGCCCCGTCGTCAGCGACCACGCGTCGCCGGAGGGTTCGCCGACGACGACGGCGGCAACCCCGCTTCCAGGTAGAGCGACCTTTGCCAGCAGCGCTTGCTGCGCCGCCGAGAGGGGAGTCATGCAGACCATGACGGTGATTCCCCATCCCTGTTCTGCGGAATGGTCACGCCGAGCGATCGCGGTGTTGGGATCGCCGAGCCGGTCGAGGGCTGCCCGCGTGGACGTACCGCTCGATGCGAGTGCGTCGAGTGCATCTTCGACCGTGGCAACCGGGCGGATCCGTTCGCTTCCCGGTACGTCGAGTTCGTCGCCGACGGCGAGCAGTTCGATCAGCTCGGACGCGGGCGATGTCGCGAGCTCTGCGGCGATGCGGCGCACGGTGTCGACAGCGTCCGGACCGTCGACGGTCAACACGCCAGCGGCTTCGACGTCGATGAGGACCAGGTCTTCGCCGACCGATCCCGCGGCGACGATCGCCGGCCACGGTGCGGTGGTGTCGCCGGCGAGGCCCTCGAGGGTCGTGGTGGTGATCTCGGCCTCGGTGGTGAACACCCGCCGGTCAGGATCGCTGGTGAACCCCGCCGGTATGACGGTGGCGGGCGAAGCGAGGAGCACCTCGACCTCGGTGTCGCCCATCCGCACGGCGGCAACCGGTGGCATGTCCGCGGCGCCGAGCCCGGCGGCGAAGGCTCGCAGCGCGGCGAACGCTCGACCCACGCGGGCCGGGTCGCCGGCGACACGGATCGCTGCCTCGGTCGACGCCACGTCTGCCGGAGGCCGATGGGGTGGCCGGCCGGGTGGACGTCGGCGAGCTTGAGAACGCCGGAGTCGGGTCAGCAGCAACACGATCGCGCTGGCGAGGACGACGCCACCGGCGAACAGCGGTGCACGACCAAGGGTCGAGACTGTCTCCTCCTCAGCTGCACCGGCAGAGCGGACGGGCCCGGGTTCGGCGCTCATCGCCGATGGGGCGGTCGAAGAAGGAACGTATTTCGTCGAGGTCGTGTCCGTGGTTGACGACGGCGACCGAGTTGTCGCCGATGAATCGGTCTGCGGTGACGAAGTGCTGTCCGGGACCGGATCGGCACCGACCTTGGGAGGTGCATGCGGGGCTGGGGAGGGCGGGTCCTGCGAGTCGACGGGCGGCACGGTGGGAGCCACGGTTGGAGCCGGGTCAGCGACGACCGGAGTCGGCAGGTCGAGTACCCAGCCCGCGTAGATGAGGCTCGGATTGGCGAAGGTCACGCCGCCGAAGTCCCGGCCGCGATTCAGCTCCCACAGCTCGCGCCACCGCAGGGGATCGCCGAGTTGGCACTCGGCGATCTTCCAGAGGGAGTCGTGGCGCTGGACCGTGTACTGGGTGCTCGTCAGCGAGGGTGCCGCTGTGACAGGTACGGCCACGGCTGCGGGTGGGGGCGATACACCAGGCGAGGTAGCCGTCTTCTCCACCCGGGCCGTCGCCATGACCGTGGCGATCGGTTCGACGATGTCAGCGGGCGCCGAGACGCGTAGCTCGACGACCGGCTGGGGTGCTGCGGCGATCGGCGTGGCCGTGGCCGACGACATGCCGCCGGCAGCGAGCAGCGACGCGGACGCGATCAGCTGGCGAGCAACTCCCTGGAAGGGTGCGGTGAGCCGGGCTCTGGACGCGGGCACACCTCGGATGACAGCCCACGTCTCGGCGAGGAGTGACCAGAGCAACAGCGCCCAGGCGAACCACCCGGCGAGCGCAACGGCTTTGACGATCGCAGCGTCGGCCACGGCGGTGCGGCTGAGGGCCCGTCCGATCCCGTCGGAGCTCGGCAGCTCTCCGGGAAGGGGCCAGCCTGCGAGTCGCCACAACAGGTACGGGACTCCGACGACCAGCGCGGCGATCGTCACGATCGACGCGACTGCCATCAGGGTGCGGCGCACGACGGTGAACGAGGTGGTCGCGGTCATGGTTGTTCCGTGACGGCTCGGACGGCGCGGGCGCTCCCCGAGCCGGTGACACTGGAGGCGTGTAGTCCGGCGAGGGACAGGATCTGGAGTTCCTGGGTGCGTTGGACATCGACTGTCACGGTGTTGCCGTCGACGGTGGCGGTGCCGGTGTAGGAGGTGGCGGCCAGGTAGCGCTGCACACGAGCGAGCGCATCGCCGGTGTTCACAGGCGCGCCGTCGGTCTGGCGCAGACCCGCCTCGTCGAGCCCTTGCACTCCTGCTCGCGCTGCGGCTGCTGCGACGGCATCAGCGTCGCGACGGGCGGCGATCATTCGGCCGCCGTCGAAGACGAGTCCCGCCACGAGCAACAACGCGGTGGTCATCGCGACGACGAACACCGTGACTGTCCCTCGCTCGTCGCCGACGCGGCGGCCACGGTGATTGAGTCGGCTCATCGGGTGCCTCGGAAGCGGTCCAACGGCTCGGTGAAGCTGGCCGTGATCGTGTGGTGGCCAGGGATGCCCATGCTGCTCACGTCGCCGAGCGAGACGTCACACGAGACGGTCGCTGTCACGGCGGAATCCGCGGCGAAGGTCGTGGTGTCGATGTTCAAGGCCAGGGTGTCGCAGCGGAACCGGCCACCATCGAACTCCATGAACGCGGCGCGCTCTCCCGCGACTCGAGCGGAGGTGGCGTCGCGTGTGGTCGACGCGGCGCGGGCCGCTGCACGCGCCGCCGCTTCGACGTCGGCCCGAGCGTTCTGGATGCGGCCGAACGCCACGACAAGGAGCAGCAGGCCGACCAGGACCGGCGTGAGCAGCACCAACTCGATGCTCACCGAACCGCTCTCGCCCCGGCTGCTCATCGGTCCTCCCGGAAGCGCTCCGTCGGCGCTTCGGCCGCTCCCGTCACGGTGAGGACGAGACCCGGCACGACCTGCTGCACCTGCCCGCTGACCTCGACCCTCGTCACCTCCGCCGTGCGCGTCGCGTGGACCTGCGCGGTCGAGGCGACCGACGGCGACAGCCGACCGAGGAACTCACGGGCCCGGCCTTCGGCATCGGCAGCACGACCATCCACCACACGTCCAGCCTGAACGCCCTCCTGTGCGGCGGCCTCGGCGAGCTGGGAACCGTGGAACCACAGTCCGGCCTGGATCACCATCATGATCATCAGGAGCAGCACCGGCACGGCGAGCACGACTTCGACCGCGGCGTCACCGCGTTCACTTCGGCGCCGACGGCGACGCATCGTCAACCGTCGAGGTTGATGGACTCGGCCTTGCCGGTGACCTTGGCGACCACGATGGCGCCGACGGCGATCGCGAGCGCGGCGAACACGGCGATGATGATCACCTTCTCGGTGATCTCGCCCCGTTCGTCGTGCCGGGCAAGTTCGATCCGGGCCTTCGCGAAAGCCCACATGATCGGGATGACAGACATGGTTCGTACCCTCCTGTTTCAGAGACCGTTGAGGACCGCGGCAACCGCCGGGTAGCCGAGGAACACGATGAAGCCGGTCATCAACAACACGACCGGCAGCGACATGCGTTCGCTCGCCGACTGCGCGGCCCCTTCGGCGTCGGCGAGGCCGCGCATGCGGATCGCACGTGCCTTCGCGGCGATCGACACGCGGACCCGTGCGCCCTCGTCGCCAGCGAGCCCGGCGGACGCGGCGAGCTCCTGGAGCTCGCCGACACCGATCTGCTCACCGAGGTGCGCGAGGCCGGTCCACGACGGTTCGCCACGCAGGCGGGCGTCGGTGAGGGCCTGGCGCAGCTCGGCGAACGCCCACCCGTCACCCGCCGCCGCGCTCCCGGCGAGCGCCGAGTCGACACCTGCGCCACCGGCCAGTCGCACCGCGACCAGATCGAGGAAGCAGCCGAGGGCGTGGCGGAACGACCGACGTCGTTCTGCCGCCTCGGCCCGCACGGCGAGCGTCGGGACGACGAGAGCGACTGCGCCCAAGACGAGCGACACCCACAGCGGCAGTATCCAGGTCACATCTACTCCGCCGAGCGCCATCAGCGCGAACGTCGCTGGCGCCCACAGCAACGCGACCGCGACCAACGCAACGCTCCGGGCGACGTGTTCGGCGGGAGTGCGGCCGATCACCCGCAGGTCACGACTCACCGCGTGCGTCGCAGCGCGGCCGACCCCGGTGTCGACCAGCGGCACGCCGAACAAGCGAACCCACCACGGCTCGGGCGAGTCGTCGCCGGTGGGTAAGGGCGCGTCGAGGCGATCGAGTGCGTCGCCCAGCGACAGCCGTGCCGGCACGAGTCCGGTCACGACGAGCATGACACCGCAACCGGCGAGCGCTCCGAGCAACATAGCGGCGCTCATCGGAGCGTCCCTTCGGCTGCGGCGATGAGGAACCGCTCGGGTTGGCGGAACCGGCTCATCGAGGCGAGCCACCACAGCGCCGCTCCCCACGCCATCGCGATCGCCGCCAGAACCACCTGGCCGGTGACCGTTGCGTACACCTCCACGTAGGTGGGGTTCAGCACGACCAGGCCCAGTGCCGTCGCGACGGTCACCCCCGAGATCACCCGGACCGCGGTCCGCATCCGTGCCCTGGACGCCTCGACACGCATCTGCATCGCGGCTTCGTCACGCGCCGAGTCGGCCAGCATTCCGAGCAGCTCGGCGAGATCCCGCACGGCACCGTTCGCCGCCACGGTCAGGGACGCGACCACCAGGTCCGAGATGGGGTGCGCGAGGTCGACCGCGAGACGCCGCAACGCGTCGGGCAGCGACATCCGCTTCAGGGATCTGGCGAGCTGTTCGACCTCGGGCCGGATCGCATCCGGTGCGACCGGAGCCGTGGTCGTGATCGCCGCCTCCAGACCGTGAGCCGAGGAGATCGTGTCCCGCAGCATCTCGGTCCACGACGCGATCGCCTCGGTCCGAGCGAGCGCCGCGTCGCGCGACGATCGCGAGGCGAACAGCTCCGGGGCGAACCATCCGAGCAACCCACCGGCGATCGCCGCCATCGGCCAGCGCGACAGGGCGAACACCAGCGCCGCTCCCACCGCGGCGCGCAGCGCACGCTCCTTCGAGACGGCCGTCGGCCCCACGCCACGCCGAGGCGGTGGCGCCAGGTCATCGGTGTCGGGTGCCTGTGTGCCCGACCAGCCCGTGACCACCAGCCACATGCCCACCGCTACGCCGAGCACAACGAGGACGACGAGGGCGATCACGGCCACCACCCTTCGGGTCGGTCGTGCAGCGAAGGGTCCCACCCGTGAGCGACGAGAACGTCGGCCAGCTCGTGTGGCACCGGCACGCCGGGAATCGCTCGGCCATCGGGGCCCGGGCGGAACAACTCGTTGGTCACGACCTGCGATCCGTCAGCACCGACGACCTGGCGCACCGACGACACCCAACGGCCCGCACCCGTCTTGGCGATGAACACGACCAGGTCCACCGCCGCCGCAGCGAGCTGACACGTCGCCTCCAACGGCAGGCGCTCAGGCGACTGCATCGCGTACAGGGCCATCTTGTTGAAGACCGTCCCGCTCGAGTCCGCGTGCACCGTGCACATCGATCCGTCGTTGCCCTGCGACATCGCGTTGAGCATCGGGACGATCTCGTCGCCGCGCACCTCGCCGACGATCACCCGGTCCGGGTTCATCCGCAGCGACATGCGAACGAGGTCCGCGGCGGTCACCTCGCCGGC
>CAZVVS010000038.1:0-20020 GCA_964630585.1 uncultured Gordonia sp. | reverse complement strand
GCCACATCCATCGGCTTCCGGACACGATCGCCGAACTGGGCGGCGAAGCGTCGAATGCTCGTGCGGAGGCCCGGCGCGCCGAGACCCGCATCGGCGCACCGTGGGACCGATCGGACGAGCTTGCCGGTTTGCGACATCGCCAGAAGGAGATCGAGGAGCAACTTGCGGCCGCGACCGAGACTGCCCAAGACGTGACGCCGGCGGCCCCGAGTGGGTCGAGTCCGCAGGCGCCTTCGCCAGGCTCCCCGGCCCAATCGACTTCTCTTGGTCGCCCCGTCGATGACATGACCGCAACAGAGCGCATGACCGAGCGACTCGATGCGATCCAGCGCCGAGCTGCGGTGGCCCGCGATGGAGTTGGCCTATGACGCCAGTCCCTGGGTGGGTATTTGGACCACTCCACCTATCCTGACGTGATGACGGAGACGGTCGTTACCAGCACCCTCTGTGGCAGCCGAGCGTCGGCTTCCGGTGGTCTGCCGTGCGCGACTGACTGCGGGATACCGCGCTGGGGGGCGCCTGTCATCCGAAATCGACGACGTCCACCACGGGCAGCGGTGTCTCATGACTGCGGGGACTGCCGGTAGCGCTCGACGCCCGTATGAGGAGGAGCCGCAACTCGCTCAGGGGTTGCGGCTTCGAATGCTGCCCGCGGCCTCCGAGCCTGCGTTCCCTCTCGTTCACGACTACTTCGAGATCGTCTACACGCCGCTCGTAGGTCCGACCGCCGTGCTCTTGGCCCGGGCGATGGCTCGCCACATCGACGCGGCGGGCGGACCGACCACCGTCTGCCCGGCCGAGCTCGCGCTTGAAGTCGGCATCCGAGCGAGCAGTACTGACCCGCTCGGCAAGAAGTCGCACCTCGTCCATGCCATCGACCGCCTGGTGCACAACCACATCGTCGCCCGCCTCGGGGACCGTGTCCTCGGGGTGCGCGACGCGATCCCGCCGCTGAGTTCGCGAGCCCTGGATGGCCTGCCGGAGTCCGTCCGGCGGTGTCACAGAGCCTCCGTCGAGGATCTTCCACAGAAGCGCTGAGCCTCCGCTGCGCGCCTGTCAGACTGGTGTCCTACCTTTGATGATCTAGGCGCCGATGGCCGACACCTCCGGGCAGGCACGCGCGACGTTTCAGTGTCCGAAAGGCTGTTGTGGCAAACCTCCGACCGATCACGACCACCTGTACCCCTCGATCGGACGTGCTCGCCGGAACGCTCTCAGACGAGCACTTCGCCGCTGACCTTGATCACATTGTTCGCGACCCCGGTTCCTACCCCGTCTACGGCGATCCCGAGGAGTTCTTCGCTCTCACCCACCCCACCAAGGGACTTCGGGATCTGCTAGCACGCACGTTCGGGCGGATCTCAGGGGCAAAGGGCATCCCCGGCACGGAGAAGGGCGTGCTACGGCCACAGACCTCGTTCGGCGGCGGCAAGACACACGGTCTGATCGCGCTGTATCACCTAGCGAAGGGCGCTCGACCAAGCGACGTCGATCGATTCGTCGACGTGACGCTTCTGCCCACAACCTGTCGCATCACCGCCACGGTGGGCGACAAGTTCGAGCCCGTTGGCGGGATCGAGACGCGGCTTGGCGACACTGGCAAGACCGTCACGACCCGGACATTGTGGGGTGACCTTGCTGCGCAGTTGGGGCCTGATGCTTGGGAGGCGATGAAGGCGGCGGACGAGGCTCGATCTGCGCCTGGCTCTGAGACATGGGCGAAGTCGATCGGCGACACCCCGACGATCATCGTGATCGACGAGATCGTGCAGCACATGCGCCAGTGTGCAACCTCTGGGGATGAGGACGTGCGTCGTCAGGCGCAGGCGATCCCGGTCTTCCTCAAGGCGCTGTTTCAACACGCGGCAGCCACCCCACATGTGGTCGTTGTCGTCTCGCTTGCGACCCACGCAGACGCCTACGGCAAGGAGACCACTGAGCTCGAGAAGCTTCTCGATGAACACCTGGAGGCCGCGGACGAGGCGGCTGCCGACGCCCAGTCGGTGCTCGCCCGACAACAGACGATCATTCGTCCTGCGGAAGATTCGGAGATCGCCGAGATCCTCAAGACCCGCCTGTTCGCTTCGATCGACGGATCAGCAGCCAAGGCGGTGGCTGGCGAGTACAGGGACCTCTACGAGGACATCTCGGGCAACGGCATCACGCTTCCAGACGGAGCCGACACGTCTACGGCCTACGCCGAGCGGGTGAAGTCTTCGTACCCCTTTCATCCAGAGCTCGTGCGGGTCCTCGACAAGCGCATCGGCACTCTGCCCAACTTCCAGCGAGCTCGTGGTGCGCTGCGTCTCTTGGCCGAGGTCATCGCCGCGTTGTGGGCCGACGGCACCGATGCGCCGACGCTCAACGTCGCAGATGTCGACCTTCAGGCGGGCAACGTGCTCACCAACCTGACCACGGGTCTCGGTCGCGATGCCTACGAGCCGGCTGCGCGCGCCGACATCACCGATCCCGAGAGCCACGCGGCGGCGGTGGATAAGGAGCGGTTCGCCGGCAAGGCGCCGTACGCCACCCGAGCCGCCACGTGCGTGTTCCTCAACAGCCTCGAGCAGCTCTCGTCAGCGGGAGCTGGACGAGGCGAGTACCTACTCGGCACCCTTCGGCCCGGTGACAGCCCCGAGGTCATCGACGAGGCGCTCAACACCCTTGCCGAGCGGGCTTGGCACCTCACCTGGGACGGAACCCGGTTCGTGGTGCGGACCGAAGCCAACGCCAACGCGGTGATCGCGGCCGAAGCCCGGAACCTGTCCCCGGCGCTCGTCGCGGACGACGTGAAGGACCGGATCGAGAAGGCGTTCAAGTCCTACGGCGGCTACAAGGCGGTGCTGTTCCCTGCCGGCCCGGGCAACGTCGACGATCAACCTGAGCTGCGGGTGGTGGTCCTCGATCACGAGGACACGACCGTCACCGACAAGACCTCGACGCCTCCACCGAACCGTGCCGCAGAGATCCGTGCTCACAAGGGCGCAGGGAACGACTTCCGCACCTACCGCAACGGTGTGGCGTTCCTCGTCGCCGACACCGACCAGGTCCAGCCACTGCACGACCGGGTCCGCAAACACCTCGCGGTCAAGAAGATCCTCGACAGCGATGACCGAGTGGCACAGCTCGGTGAGGAGGTCATCCGCAAGATCCGTGAGCTCGAGAAGTCAGCGCTGCTCGACGTGCGGGTCGCGATCAGCCGCGCCTACTGCCACCTCTACTACTCGACCAAGGACGAGAAGAACGCCGACCTCCGCCACTTCGAGCTGCCCGTGAGCAGCAAGGGCAGCGTCGAGGACAACCAGATCAAGACCGTCATCGAGACGCTCCAGGCCGAGGGCAAGATCCGCACCGACAAGATCGGCTACGACTACCTGCGCTCCAAGGCGTGGCCCAAGGGCGCCGACGAGATCGCCACTGACGACCTGGCCGACGCGTTCTGGCGCGACCACGGCGCCGCCATCGTCGAGTGGACCTTCATCGCCGACGCGATCCGCAACGGGGTCAAGGCCGGCGAGTGGGTCTACTACGACGCCGACGACCAGAAGGTCTGGGGACCCGACGACCCTGCCCCGAACCCTCAGCGCAAGCCCGGCTCCCTGCTCTACCTGCCAGAACGAGCCAAGGAACTCGGGCTCCTGCGTCCCGACCTCAAGGCCGACGACATCACCGCCATCGTCAGCGCGAAGAAGTCGCTCGGCGGCGCGGCACTGCGGACCGCGTTAGAGGACGTCCTCGGCTGGGAGCCGAAGAAGACCGCGGTCACCGAGATCCTCAGCCGGATCGCCAGCGGACCGAGGTCGCCGCTCATCGTGATCAGCGGTGATCCGGAGGGGGCTAAGCCGCTCCCGAAAAGCGAGATCGAGAAGGTCAGCCTCGACAAGGTGGATGTGTACACGCGTGCCGAGGCCAAAGCTCGGGGTGTCGACCTGGACGATCGAGGCCCAAAGACCATCAAGGCCATCGGCAAGGGACTCGCGGGACCAGCGTTCAACCAGGCCAACAACAAGGCGCAGGAGGCCAACGGCACCGGCATCCTCAAGGTCAGCGTGACCGCCAGCGCCGATCCCGGTGAGAAGGTCGCTGACTTCCGGAAGCTGGGGATCGTTCTCGGTCAGCTGCCAAAGCCGTCAGTCACCGTCAGTGTGCAGCTCGAGCTTGACTTTGGTGCGCTGGGAGATACCGAGATCTCGCTCAGCGGGCCGAAGGCTGATTACCAGGCAGTCGAGGACAAGCTGCTTGCCTTTGCCAGCACTGCACAGGAGGCAGACGGCGCCATGACCATCACGGTCGCGTGGGACGAGCCGATCGCCGTCGACGGCGCCGAGTGGGGCCAGCTCCACAAGCTCGTGCAGACCGCCGACCCAGGTGAGATCACCGTCACTGCGGAGGTGCTGCGATGAGCCGTGCGGTGAGTCCAAGTCGCAAGGAGAAGCGCCGAGGGTTTCGTGTCACGGTCGTCCAGAGCGACGGCACCCGGTACGGACTTCGGATAGCCGAGACCAACGGTCTGCCCGAGAACACGAAGCTCGTCGCGACCGTCAGGCCCGCCGACTTCCCACGGCTCAGCGAGACCGTCCAGGCCGTCCTGCGTGCATCGAGGAAGCCTGTGACCAGCATCGGGCCGAGCCGACAGAAGCCCGTCGACATCGACGAAGCGGCCGGCGTGCGCCTCGCGCTGACCGCGCTCGCGGTCGAGCCGGTGCGTCGCCGGGACCGGAGCCGCGAGATCGTCGACGGCATCGCGTCGATGAGCGACGAAGAGGCCTACTACTGGTACGCGAAGGTAACTCACCCCAATGCCGGGGGTCGCAGCCTTCGCGCGCTGCGCTTGCTCCTCTCGGATGACGAACGATGACCGACTCCACGGCACCTCGCGTTCTCATCGAGGACTGGCTTCCAGTCACAGAGCTAGGGATCGAGTCTCGCCGCGAGCGTGCGTTCGTCGCTGCTATCCCTGATCTCTTCTCCCTTCATGTCTGGTGGGCCCGCCGTCCCCTTGTCGCCTCCGGAGGGGTCATCCTTGCGAGCTTGCTTCCGCAGTGGAGCGAAGCCCTTGCGGCGGCGTTTCCTGGTGAAGTCCGGCTTGACTCCGAGGCGCACTACAAGCGTTGGTTCCTCCACCTCTGCGGGATTTGGGGCGATCCCATCGCGGGCAAGGCAACGCTCGACAGGGCGAATGCAGAGGGACGGAAGATCCAGGGGAATGGCTACGGATACAAGCAGGCGTACAAGAACAGTCCGAACCCAGCGGACCTCGACTTACTTCACCGCGTGCTGGAGCGGTCCTGGGGCGAGCTACCACATGTCGTCGACCCCACTGCTGGTGGCGGTTCGATTCCCTATGAGGCCGTTCGCTACGGCCTCCCGGCTCACGCGAATGACCTCAACCAGGTTGCGGCCGTCACACTCCGGGCTGGGGTAGAGGTTGCTGCCAGGTATGGGCCCGAACTTGCTGATGATCTGGACAAGTGGGGACAGATCCTGGTTGAGCGAGTTGTCGGGCGGCTCCGCCCCTACTTCCGACGAGAGAACGAGTCAGAGAAGATCGTCGGGTACCTCCATGCTCGATCCGTGGCCTGCCCACGCACCGGCAAAGCTGTGCCGTTGGCGCCGAACTGGTGGATCTCGAAGGCGAAGGGTCTTGAGGTCGCCGCTCGATTGGTCACGGAGGATGACGGCGGGCCGCTCGAAGCACCAGCTTTCGAGATCCTCCATCGCGATGAAGCGATCGGCTCTGGACCCGACCGAGGAACTGTTTCTCGAGGCGCCGGGCTATCGCCTTGGGACGGGCTCGTCATCGACGGCGACTACATCAAGTCGGAGGCCCAGGCCGGTCGAATGGGGTCGATCCTCTATGCGGTAGCGATCCGCCTGCCTGAACGTCAAGCGAATGGAAGGACCAAGTGGGTTCGCGCCTTTCGCGCTCCAACGCAGACCGATCTGGACGCGATTGCTGAGGCTGAGAAGCTTGTCGGCGAACTGCTGCCTGGTTGGCTAGTCGCCGGTGTTGTTCCAAATGAGGAGATCGAAGACGGACTGAAGACATCCGAGCCGATCCGATATGGCATCCGACGTTGGCGGGACATGTTCTCGTCTCGGCAGCTCCTGGTGCACGCTGTCTTCGTAGAGGAGCACCGGCGCCTGGCCTCTGAGATCGTCAGTCAGGAGGCGGCCGAACGGGGATCAGCGCTGGTGGGACTCCTTGGCCTGATGCAGGGCAAAGCTGCCAACTGGAATTCCATTCTCTCGTCGTGGAATGTCAAGGATCAGGGCATTCGATCCGTATTCGACCGCCACGACTTCTCCTTCAAGTGGTCCTACGGCGAGTTCGAGGGCGCTGATGCCCTCTGGGGTTGGGTCCAGGAGCGAGCGGTCGTCAACTATCGGGCGATCGCCACGACCATCGTCCCTGGCACGGATAGTTGGGT
Organism: uncultured Gordonia sp.; assembly: GCA_964630585.1. Taxonomy (GTDB): domain Bacteria; phylum Actinomycetota; class Actinomycetes; order Mycobacteriales; family Mycobacteriaceae; genus Gordonia. Next base: position 13,589 of record CAZVVS010000038.1, on the reverse strand, counting down.
GATCGCCGGTCAGACAATCCAAGGCCAACGTTCGGATTTGCGTCACGCAGTACCCGGCCAGGCGACCGTGACGCGGGGGTTGGGTGGTTCGCTGACGGAGGTCGCGGATGGATCGCAGACCCTCGTCTGTGTCGACCCGCCCTACTACGACAACGTGATGTACGGCGAGTTGTCGGACTTCTTTGGCGTGTGGGAACAGCACACAGTCGGGAAGGTCTGGGGTGACCTCATGCCTGGGGGCGTGGCCGATCTGAAGAACGAGGCCGTAGCAAATCCGGCACGCTTCAAAGAGTTCGGGCGCCGCCGGAATGAACTTGCTACGGCGGACTACGAGGCCAAGATGCAAGCCATCTTCGCCGAATGTGAGCGTGTACTCCGGCCCGACGGCGTTATGTCCGTGATGTTTACGCACAAGCGGAGCGAGGCGTGGGACACCTTGGGCATGGCACTTCTCGAGGCAGGCTTCTCCATCGAGACGTCCTGGCCGATTAACACCGAGCGTGAGGCATCGCTTCACCAAGCGAAAAAGAACTCTGCTGCGTCAACGATTATGCTGGTGTGTCGAAAGCGGTCGGTTGCGCCCGGCTCGGCCAAGACCTTCTTTGAGGACATAGAGGCTGACGTCCGCGCTGCGGCCCGCGATGCTGCAGGGAGATTCGAGAAGGCCGGGATCGATGGGGTTGACCTGTTGCTCGCTACTTACGGCCCAGCTCTGTCCGTACTCTCTCGCGCATGGCCGGTGTACTCGTCCGAGACGGATGAGGACGGCCGCTCCCGCCTGCTCAGACCGGAGGAGGCGCTCGGAGCGGCACGGGAAGAGGTGGTGCGGCTTCGCAAGGCAGAGCTGGTCGGCCGTGATGTCGCGTTCGACGGCATCACAGACTTCGTTCTGATCGCTTGGCAGACCTTCCGCGCTGAAGAGTTCCCCTATGACGAGGCCCGTCGGCTTGCCCTCGCAATCGGCGGCGGCGACGTGGAGACCCTTGCCGCTGCGAAGGTGCTCGACAAGAAGGCCGGCTCGGTGCGCCTGCTGCCACCGAAGGAGCGGAAGCGGAAGGTGTATCGCCCAGTGGTGGACGGTGAGATCGCTGGGATGCCCTTGGTGGACGTGCTCGACGCCGTCATGATTGAGGCCGCCGAGTCTTCGCTCGCTGCAGCTAAGGCACTGTGTGATCGGCTCCGGCTGCTCGAGGATCATCGCTTCGTTGATCTCATCCAGGCGATGGTGCGCGCGGTCCCGAATACCAAGGTGAAGGGCAAATGGGTTCGGCCCGAGGCCGAGATCCTCCATCAGTTCTGCACGGCGTACCTGCCGCAGGTCGAGCTGCCCGAGGACCCTGCGTCGGACACGTTGTTCGAGCTGGACTGAGCGGCAACGAGAACGGATGGCAGACTTCAGTGACCTCGGCGCCGCTGGGGACGTGCTCCAGGGCCACTACGGAGCAGCCGACGACCGGCGGAATGGCTTCTACATCCCGGTGCTCTCGCGTGCGACGCACTATGACCGGGTGTCGGGGTACTTCACCTCGGCGGGCCTCGCCGCGGCCGCGCAGGGACTTGCCACGTTCCTGCCGGGCGGGGGAACGATGCGCCTCGTCGTCGGAACCCAGCTCAGCGAGGCTGACGTTGCTGCCATCTCCGGGCCTGCCGACCTGGACGAGGCTCTCGCCAGTGCCCTGAGTGGTTCCTCCGCACTCGAGGAGGATCTGGGTGATGTGATCCACCAGCGGTACCGCGAAGTACTGACCTGGATGGTCGCCGCAGGCCGGTGTGAGATCAAGGTCGGGCTCAAGCGAGGACCGGATGGGCTCCCCGTGCCGGGATCGGAGGACCCGAACTACTTCCACCACAAGCTCGGCGTCTTCACCGACGCGGCTGGGGCACAGGTCGCGTTCTTCGGATCCGGCAACGAGACCTGGTCGGGTTGGGTGGGCAACAGCGAGTCGTTCTCCGTGGTCGCGTCATGGTGGGGCGCCGAGTGGTGGGCCGCTCAGGGCGCACCAGTGGCGACCGAGATCGATGAGATGTGGAAGGGGAACGCTGGTCCGGAGTGGATGGTGGTCGATCTCCCGACCGCAGTGCGGGATCGCCTGCTCAAGTTCGCGCCCAGCGAGATGCCACCGCCGAGGGACGCCGCCGAGCCGGCGGAGCCATCGAAGATCACCCCGGTCCTCAAGCTAGACGAGGTTCCCGAAGGAGACTTGGCCGACCTACTCGCAGGGCTGCACGACCGCAGCGGCAGTGGTGTGCGGACGGCCGGAGTCGATCCGCTTCCCCATCAGATAGCTGTTCTGGAACGAGCCTTCGACCGATGGCCGCGTGGCCACCTCTACGCCGACGAAGTCGGGCTCGGCAAGACGATCGAAGTCGGGTTGACGGTTCGTGAGGCTCTGGTTCGCGGGTGGGCGGAGCGAGCGCTGTTGCTCGTTCCGGCAGCCGTCATCAACCAGTGGCAGGAAGAGCTTGCCGAGAAGCTCGCCCTCTGGGTCCCGCGATGGGCTGGACCCAGCATCGGGTGGGTATGGCCCGATCACACGACGAGCGATCCCCTCGACGGTGATCCGTGGAACGCCAACTGGCCGGTCACGCTGGTGTCCTCACATCTCGCTCGGATGCGCAGGAACCGAGAAGCGGTGCTCCTCGCACCGCAGTGGGACGTCGTCGCCGTCGACGAGGCACACCACGGCCGCCGATCGGGCGGCGCGGTAGACGGCTCACCGAACCTGTTGCTGTCGCTGCTGCAGGACATGCGCCGGGAGGAGTCCTGGAAGACCCTTCTCCTCGCGACCGCCACGCCGATGCAGATGCACCCCCACGAGCTGTGGGACCTCGTCGAGCTGTTTGACCTCCCCGAGGGATGGGACGTCGAAACGAAGTACGAGAAGTACTACGACGAAGTCCGTCGGGATGAGTTCAACACCCGCCAATGGCGATTCCTCGGTGACATGGCCCACGCCCACCGCACCGATGCGGCAGGTGGGCGAATCGACCCGGTGCTCGAGGAAGAGATCAGGGAACACGTCACGAGCGGGCGGCTTGCGATCAAGAACTTCGGCAAACGAGAGGTCCAGCAAGGTTGGGCGGCAGGGATACCAGAGGAGAACCGCCCGTGGGTCGACGCGTGGCTGCTCACGAACAACCCGATGCGGGATCGCCTGTTCCGAAACACCCGGACCACCCTGCGGGCCTACCGAGACGCCGGCGTGATGGCGGCCACCATCCCCGATCGCGTTGTCGACGACGAGTTCCTCGACATGACCGACGAGGAACGCGCCATCTACCGGCGCATCCGCGACTACATCAAGGCGCACTACAACGCGGCGATGGCCGCCGGAGGCTCACGGAAGGGCCTCGGCTTCATCATGACCGTCTACCGCCGTCGCCTCACGTCGAGCTTCCTGGCGATCCGACGTTCACTCCAGCGGCGCCTCGACGTGCTCGAGGGGCGCCTCACCGCCCAGCAGTTGCTGGCGGACGACGACCTCACGCTCTTCGACGACGAACCGAACGTCGACTGGAACGCCACCCGCGCGTCGCTCCTCGACGGAGAGATCGGTGAGTTGCGGTCATTCATTGAAGCCATCGACAAGCTCCCGCACCCCGAGACCAAACTCGGCTGCCTCATCCAGCGCATCAACGATTCGTTCAACCAAGGCCACCGCACCGTGCTCGTGTTCTCGCAGTACGCCGACACGGTCGATCTGCTCGCTGATCAGCTCAACGCCCGCTGGCCCGGCCAAGTCCTCGCGTACACAGGAGCGGGAGGCCGGCTCTTTGACCCTGTCGAGCAGAAGTGGGAAGGCGTGGGCAAAGCAGATGCCAAGAACCTGTTCCGGGCAGGCGACGACGTGAAGATCCTCGTCGGAACCGACACCCTCGCCGAGGGCCTGAACCTCCAGACCTGCGGACGACTCGTCAACTACGACATGCCGTGGAACTTCACCCGAGTCGAGCAGCGGATCGGCCGCGTCGACCGCATTGGTGGACACGAGACCGTCGAGGTCACCAACCTCTTCTACAACCGCACCGTCGAGGCAACGATCTACCGGACGCTCGCCGAAGGCTTCGGCGGCTTCAACTTCATCGTCGGCGACGCCCAGCCTGTGCTGGGCGACATCGAAGCGGCGATCCAGCAGGCGGCCTTCTCCGACGACGAGGACGACGACCACAACGGCCCCAGTGGCACCGGCAGCCACGACAACCTCTTCTCCGTCTCCGCGAACCTCGTCGGTGAGATCCGGGCCAGGATCAACCAGGCGCAGGCGGAGGCCGTTCGACTCCAGGACCTCGATGACCGCGCCGACGCCGACGGTGTCGCCGACGCCTTCCCGGACGCGATCACGCTCGGCGAGATCGAAGCCGTTCTGCTCGCGGACCCGAGAGTGGTGGAGCAGCTGTCTCCGCACCCATCCATCGATGGCGTGTGGCAGGTCAGTGATGACGTCGGGTTCACCCGCTCTGTGACCTTTGACCGAGCCGTGCTCGATGAGCACTCGCCTGATGTTCGGCTCCTGTCACCCGGCGACCCGCTCTTCGACGTTGTTGTCCGTCGAGCCTCCGCAGCCGCCGGCTGACGCGGCGAATCGGACGCCGTTGTTCCGACGTTGTTCCCCAAGCCTTGACATTCTGCGCCGACGACCCCATGATTCCGAGTGGAACAACGCTGGAACAACGGAGGAAGTCCAATGAGCAAGAGCTACACGGCGTCGAAGAGCCGATCCCAGGGGCGCGACAGCTGGTCAGTCATCTTCCGGCATCCGGTCCGTCTCGATCCCTCTGGCAAACCAGGAAGGCGGGTGCGTCGCGGTCTCGGAACGAGCGACGAAGCTGAGGCCGATCGCCTCGTCGGTGAGCTGAACGAGATCCTTCGCTCCAACGAGTTGTGGGAGCCGTCCGCTCGATCGGGAGCGGAGAGCCGGTTTGACGCACGCGTTCTCGACATCTTCTACGACGGCATTGAACCTGTCCGGCTCGATAGCGCCGCTGTGCGCGACGAGTTCCTTCCGCTGCCTGGTCCTGAGAAGGACTACCGCAGTGTGCTGATGCTCGGGACCACCGGAGCTGGCAAGACGACCCTCGTGCGGCAGCTTCTCGGCACCGACCCCGCGACGGAGCGCTTCCCATCCACGTCGACAGCCAAGACGACCGTCGCCGACACAGAGCTGATCTTCGACCCATCGCTGGAATTTCGGGCAGTCGTGACTTTCGTTGGAAGGGACGAGGTGGTCGACTACCTGACCGAGTGCGTGTCTGAGGCGGCGCTCGCTGTGTTCCGGCAGGCAGGTGACCGCGAGATCTACCGGCGGCTACTCGACCACCCGAATCAGCGATTTCGGTTCAGCTACATCCTCGGAAGATTCGGGTCCGAAGCTGCCAACGACGATGACCTCGATGACGACGACGAGACCGACGCTCTTGTCGAGCTCGACGAAGGAGCGCAGCGCATCATCGAGAGTGGCGCCACGGAGCAGGTGATCGCTAAAGCGGTCCATTCACTGCGAGTTCTCGTCGCGGAGCACGCGGCAGCGACGCGCGACACACTCGTCGATGATGAGAGCGATGAGCGCGTCTTGGAGGAGATCATCGAGGAGACCTTGGACGAGGTCCTGCGGGGGGACGAGCGGTTTCATGGTCTCGTCGACGGCCTCTTCGACGAGATCGAAAGGCGTTTCGATCTCCTGACTGTCGGAGAGGTCCGCCGGAATCGGCAGGGGTGGCCGGTGTCGTGGTCGTGGGCGAGCGACAACCGAGGTGAACTCCTCAAGGCGGTCACTCGGTTCTCCAGCAACTACGCGCCGCTCTTCGGAGCACTGCTGACCCCCCTCGTCAGTGGGATCCGCGTGGCTGGCTCATTCGTGCCCGACTGGATCGGTGATAGGTCTGCTCCCAGGCTCGTGATCGTCGATGGCGAAGGCCTAGGTCACACACCGAGTTCGGCAGCCGCCCTGTCCACCTCGGTCACGAAGCGGATCGAGGAGGTCGATGCGGTGGTCTTGGTCGACAACGCCACCCAGCCGATGCAGGCAGCACCGGTTGCTGCGATGAAGGCCGTCGTAACGTCGGGAAACGCGAGCAAGCTCCTGGTGTGCTTCACCCACTTCGACCTGGTGAAGGGTGACAACCTCCCAACGTTCTCGGATCGGGAAGGGCACGTACGGGCCTCTGGGGAGAACGTGCTCAAGTCGATTGGCGACGACCTCGGTCCGTTCGCAGAGCGCGTTCTTCGTCAGCGGCTTGAGATGGGCTGCTTCTTCGTTGGTGGAATCGACAACCCCCTTGACCCTGCGAGAAAGGCCGGACGGCGATCGATCGATCAGCTTGCAGGCCTGTTGTCGGCGATCGATGGCATCGTGGATCGTCCGGACGCGACCGAGGTTCGGCCCGTCTACGACCGGGTGAACCTCGTGCTCGCCGTCCGCGAAGCTGCATCCAGCTTCCACTCGTCATGGCGGGGGCGCCTCGGCGTCGACTTCAACCCCGCCTCGCCGAAGGAGCACTGGACGCGGATCAAAGCGCTGTCTCGACGTTTCGCGGAGGGCTGGGCAGACGAGTACGACACACTGCGCCCTGTGGCCGAACTGAAGCGGGAGCTTGACGAGCAGGTCTACCGAATGCTCAGCAAGCCTGTTCGTTGGGAAGGACCCGACCCGTCCGACGACGAGAAGCAGCAGATCATCGACGAGTTCGCTAATGCGATCGCAAGGGAAGTCCGCGATCTGTCGTCTCGGCGCATCAACAGCGAGCGCCACAGGGCGTGGCAGGAGGCCTATGCGCAGGCAGGGACCGGTTCTACCTTCGTTCGCGCTCGGATCATCTCCTCTGAGATCTACGACCGCGCGGCTCCTGTTCCATCGGTGACGCCTTCTCCGGACCAGAACAGCTTCCTCCATGAGGTCACGTCCATCGTTGACGGGGTGGCGGATGAACTGGGCATCGGGCTGCTGTGATGGCGGGCGATGGCGTAGATCCCCGGGATGTGCCAGTGGCCGATGAGGTTCTGATCCTGGCGGGCACTACCGAGTCGCGGTTGATGGGGGAGAGGATCGAGGCTGCGATCGCCTGCTGCGAGCGCCTGAACCAGATCCCGTACGCGGACGCGGGTGCGATCCGAGCGGCGTGGACCGAGCTCACCGGTCAGGTCGTGGATGAGAGCTTCCGTCTCGTCCCGCCGATCCGCGTCGACCACGGGGTGAACCTCCGTGTCGGCCGCAAGGTGTTCATCAACCACAACTGCACGGTGAGCGACATCGGTGGTGTCGACATCGGAGATGAGGTCCTGATCGCTCCGAACGTGAGCCTGCTCTCGTCGGGGCATCCGCTGGAGCCCTTCGAGCGCACCCGCCGCGTCACCGCGGCCCCGATCGCCATCGGCCGTAACGTCTGGATCGGCGCGGGATCGACGGTCCTGCAGGGCGTCACGATCGGGGCTGACTCGGTGATCGCTGCAGGTGCGGTGGTCACGCGCGACGTGCCGCCCGCAACCCTTGTCGGCTGCGTTCCAGCTCGGGTGATCCGCAAGTTGTGGGCCCTACGCGACCAACCTGGGACGGCGCGGTCGGATGCTCGTGACCTGTTGAGTTTCGCGCGGCGGGTTGTTGCCGCCGGCGAGGAGGATGCGGAGCCGGTAGTTGTGCAGGTTCCGGAAGCCGCGTCCGGAGCGCTTGACCTGCTTGATGAGCAGGTTCGCCGCCTCGACGGGGCCGTTGGACGCTCCGGTGGTGTGGTGGTTGAGGATCTGGGTTCGCCACCGTCGGAGGGTCTTTGCGAGGCGGCGGAGCTCGGGACCTGAGTCCTCGTCGACACACCAGGCGATGGCGTTGTCCAACAGCGCTGCGGCCTGGTCGGGATCGTCGGTCAGGTAGACGTCGCGGAGCTTCTCCTTGGCGACCCAGCAGTCGCGGACCTCGCCGTCAGGATCGCCGTCGCGCAGCGCCCGGTGGAGGCGTTCCCAGCCGGCCTGGTCGAGGCGTTCGGCGCCCATCAGCAGGAGCTTGCGGACGTCGTAGAGCGGGTCGCCCTTCCACCCCCGGTGCTCGAGCGTGGCCTGCTGAACGCGTTGGCGGCAGCTCGTGACTGCGGCGTTGCCCAGACGGACGATGTGGAACGGGTCAACCACGATCGTCACATCGCGAAGCGGGCTGGCCGGTGCGGTGACCGCCGAGCGGTAGCCCTCGTGTGGATCGACCGACACCACATCGATCTGGGCGAGCCACGAGGCGGGCATCGTCGCCATCCAGGCCCGCAGATCCCGGGCATCGCGGCCTTCGAAGATGTCGAGGATCTGACCGCTGCCGACGTCGACCACCGCGGTGACGAAGCGGCGGCGACGTCTGCGATGTGCGGGTTGCATCACCGTCTCGTCGAACCCCACCATCTCGACGGGACCGACCCGGGCCGGGTCGTCGACACGCTCGCGGCCGATGCGTTCGACCGCGGACCACACCGTCGACCACGACACCCCGAACTGCGCCGCGATCGACGCCGGTGTCCCCTCGATCTGGGCGACCCGATCCGCCGCCCACTCCTGGGCACGGCTCGTGAGCACGTGCCGCGGCGCAACCAGCGACGACTGCTCGGTCCACGTCCGCGTTGAGCAGTCACCGTCAGGGCACGACCAGATCCGCTTGCGCCACCGCACCAGCACCGGCCGACCACCCGACGGTGCGTCGCGCACCACGACCCACCGGCGATCCTTCGGCCGGGCCCTCGTGCCACACGCCGAGCAGCCCACCACCGTCGCCGTCGTCTCAACCTCGACCACCAGCTCGACACCGTCGTCGATCACGCCGAGCACCACGAACCCAGGCGCGCCGAACCAGCACGCACCACTACCTTCGACCACCGGGGGCCTCCCTCGTCTCGGACCGTCAAGCAGTCACGAGATTTGGCGAGGCCCCTCCATCATCGGTGGACCCTCCCCGAACACCGTCATCCCAGCTTCATCGCGTAGGGCCAGCAATGTGGTTGCGGCGATCGGTGGCGAGGTGGTCAATCAGTATCGAGACTGAGCCGGGCAACACCACCACTGTGTCGGGGCAAGATAATGCCGGGGCCGCGTTCCTCCGCGCCTAGCGGCAATCCTTGGGAAGGGGAAAATCCAGTGTCCGAACACGCTGGAAAGCGAATGTTGCTAGTCGGCGGAGGTCGGCTCGGTGGCGCAGTCTTGGACTTGCTGGCTACAAACTACCCTGAGCATGAATACGTATTGGTTGGACGAGACGCTGAATATCTGAGGAAGCGGGCGAATCTCAGCCGATACATCGCGGCTCAATGGGGTCGCTTCCCGCACATCCGGGTCGAGCACGTAGACCTCATGAACACCGACCTGACCTCCACAGTGCTGGCAGCGACTTCTCCGGACCTCGTGTTTAATGCAACCACCCCATTTCCTTGGTGGCGCATCACGGATCTTCGGGATGACTCCCCTCAGGTGGCGGAGCTCGCAGGCTCAGGCGTCTGGTGCGCTCTCGACTGTCTGCTGCCGGCAATGCTCACCCGAGCGATAGCTGAATCCAAGACCTCGCCGGTGTTCGTGAATGGCTGCTACCCAGATATGGTGAACGCATTCCTGGCGGGTGCCCAAGGGGCTCCATCGGTGGGGATCGGCAATATCTCCAACTTGATTCCAGGGTTGCGCCTTACATTCGCTCAGATGCAGAAGTCCGCTGGCGCTGATGTGGATGTGCGGCTAGTGGCGCATCACTACACGAGCCTCAATGCACCCACCATCGGTGGCTGCGGAGGGGCACCATATGCTCTGTCAGTGGGCACCGGGGGAGAGTGGTCGAGCTTTCGCGCTCCTGATGACACCCCCTTCGCCTCACTACGTTCGATGTTCGAGCGAGTCCGTGGAGTTGACGGCCAGGCTGTCACTATCTCGTCTGCAGCGACCGTTCTTGCATCCTTCCTGAAGTCGGAGCGCAGGCTCCACCACGGGCCGGGTCCACTTGGGCTGCCGGGTGGATATCCGTTCGAGACTCAAGAGGACGGAACGGTCACGCTTGCACTACCTCCGGACCTGTCGCGGGAGCAGGCGGTTCGCATCAACGAGCTGGCTCAGCGCCATGACGGAATCCAGAGCGTCCAGGCGGGGACCGTATCGGCCACCGAGGAGGCACGAGCCGCCCACCGGAGAATCGTAGGGATCGACTTGCCGACAGTTACGACTGAGATGCTCGTCCCCCTTGCTCGCGAGACCATCGACCTTCTCAATTCTCGGCATGAGCTGGGGCTGAGCTTGTGACGGCGCTGGTGCTCGGCGGAGGCATCGTTGGTCTCTGGACTGCTGATTCGCTCCAACGGCGTGGGGTAGACGTCAAGGTCATCAGCGCCAGCGACCACAGTAGCACGACATCCGCGGCGGCGGTGTGCGTGCTGTTGCCCTTCTTCCCGGGCGACCCCGCGTCAGACGTGTTCAAACGAGAGATCAGGTGGGCCGAGGATACGCTGCAGTACGTCAGACGACAGGATCCAGGCCTGAAGTCCTTCCTCGAGCTGACAACCTGCTATGAGTTCGGCCTAGACGGGATGATCGAGGATGGATTTCCAGTCGAGAAGCTCGACTACCTTGACTTCGCCGCCTTTGAGATCATCCACCTCGATCGTGTTGTTGCCGACTGCAACTTTGCAGTCAAGTTTGATTGCTATCTATGCAATACAGCGGTCTATATGTCGTGGCTGGTCGAGGACCTGAAAAGCCGAGGCGTTGAGTTTGAGCTCGCCCGGGTAGACGGTCTCGACGATCTCGAGGTATTGGCGCGGCCGTTCGACGTGGTGCTCAACTGCACCGGCTTCAGCTCTCTATTCCCTGACCCCGAGTTGTATCCCGTGAGTGGACAGTCCATGTTCGTTCCGATGGACGACGACGCTCCCCAACGGCGGTTCGGGCTTGGTGCCGGGCACCACGCGATCTTTCGCCACCAGCGAGGATTCTATCTCGGCTCCTACTTTCTCACCAGGAAGCTGTACGGCATCCCTCGGAAGGACTTGTACCGCCAGTCGATCGACTTCGCTGGAGGCTCGTATCGTCAGTTGTGCGAAAGTGTCGGTGAGGAAGCGCCTTCGATCGATGTTTCCCGGGTCGAACGTGTCAATGCAGGAATCAGGCCCTTTCGGACTACGGGACCTCGTGTTGAGTTCGAGTCGATCGGCGGCCTGTCGATCGTTCACAACTATGGGCACGGCGCGCATGGTTGGACCATTGGCCACGCCACCGCCGAGCTGGCCGCGGCCATCGCGATGGAGAAGACCGGATGAGTAGCCTCCGGACGGGGTGCGCCTGTGGCACGTAGATCCCCGAAGCAGAGAAAGTTCAAGACCCGGCTGAGGCAGGAAGCCTTCGATCGGCGACACGCTCAGGTCCAGATGCTGGGCAAGATCATCGTCTCGGTCGTCACTGTCGCGTCGACTGTTCTTTCTTTCACAGTCCTTGGCTTCAGCTGGCAGGCGCTTGGAATCGCTGCTGTGGGCGTGATTTTTGTTCTATCCCTGCTCCTCAACCTGTATCTGTGGAAGGAGAGTAGGGCTGAAGATGAGCTAGTCAAACAGATTGCATTCTTGACGCCGTCTACTGGCGACCAGCCGTTCTACTCATCAATGCTTACAGGGCTGGTCCGAACTGCGTCCCTTGCGTTAGGTCAGAACTATGTGATCATTCCGTCGATGCCGACGCAGAACTTCGAGGCGGTATCGATCTGGGCCCTGTTCGCAAGCCTCGAGGACCGGCAGCTAGGCATCGATGGCCTTTTTTTCATTCCTGATGATCCAGATGATCACTTCGATGAGCTAGTGGGCTTCCACGAAGAGAGAGGCGATATCCCTCTGGTCCTTGTGGACGTCTACTTTGACCTGGAGAACTGTGATGAAAGGACTAGAGCGCGACTGCCGAGCTTCGTGGGCGGTGATGAGAACGCGGGGGGCCGGATGGCGGCAGAGTTGATGGTGAGCGCGGTGAGAGAGGCTAGGCCAGAGATCCCAGAAATTCCGCGATTCGCGATCGTTAATGGTGGCTCTGCTCGGTGGGAGATGCAAAGATCCAAGGCCTTCCGCGACGCAATCCTAGCGGAGTGGCCGGACGCAGTTTTCGTTGAGACTCCTGCGATCCCCTACTCTCGCACAAGGGCTTTCGAAGCGACGCTGGAGCTCATGCACGGGCTGGCTGTCGACGGTCAGATCGACGTACTAGGTATATTTGCTTGCAACGACGACATGGCAATCGGTGCACGCGGTGCGATTAGCAGGTTGCATCGTGAAGGGCTTCAGTTCACTGGCCCGCCTCAGATCGTAGGGTATGACGGGATCCCTGAGATTCGCGAGTATCTCGGTTCCAATGACAACTACATCGCAGGTTCGGTAGATGTGCGAATTGATGAGCAGGCACGTGTTGCGATCTCGCTGATGCAGAAGCTGATTCGCTCTGGCGAGCCCTCGACCGAGGTTCGTCTTGTGGTTCCCAACAAGCTCATGCGTGACGGCGGTTGATGAGGGAGATGAACGTGTCCAACGTGATCCACAAGATTCGGCGCATCCGGGAGCGGGACGAGCTCGAACGGTGCGCACGGCTCATGTCAGAGAGCGACCCTTGGAAGCGGCTGTACTTTTCGTACGATCAGTGCTTTGACAGTCTGTCGAGACCGGATATTGAGGTATACGGTGCGTGGGCGGGCTCCGAGTTTCGCGGATTCTTGGCTAGCTTGGCCGTCGGCATTAGCTCAGAGCCGCTGTTGGAGTACGTCTGCATCGACGCCGAGCACAGGGGTCAGGGGGTGGGCTCTGAGTTGATCACCTACTTCGAGGAAGTCCTGTTTCCTGACGCAGACAATCTCTATTTGTTCGTGTCGGACATCAATCCGGAAGCCATTCGCCTCTACGTCCGGTTAGGCTACTTGTGCGTGGGGGCACTTCCCAACTACAACATCACATCTCAGACAGAGTTTCTTCACCGCAAGTCCCGGAGGCCCAAGCAGGCGCCGCATCGGGACGCATCGGCATAGTGGCGCTAATGTTGGCTTTCGACGCGGTGGACCTGCAGAGTTCGCCGATTGAGGAACTGCGGATCTAGCGGTGTGGCCGACGATGGGTGTGTCGCTTGCCCGACAGCAGTGGGACAGGTCGTCGTGAACGATTGGACCCCTGTCCCGATTGCGAACGGCGCAGTAGCCAGTCGTCTTACGCAGCACCATTTGGAGCGCGTTAGTCGTTGCCGCTTTGATCTTGCGACGGGCTACCCGTCAGTCAGCCTGGAGTTGACTCGCCGAGCGTTGGCTGAGACGGCGGTCGTTGAGGGCCTGGCGATTGGGAGGGGGATGCCCGAACCGGCAGAGGAGGTTTCGGAGCGGCTTCTGCAGCCTCTGGCGGAGTTGTTGGGCGTTCCAGCCGACCTGCAAGACGGCAGCAGGACGGCGCCGAGTGGGTCGGCGATGATCGATCGTGTGATGGCTGCGGTGGGCGGGTTGGCGCGCGCGCGGAAGCATTCGGGGGTGCGGGCAATCATCCCGGAGCCCGGGCTCGACGTGCCGAGGTCGATGGTGGCGGAACGGATGGGCTGGGAGCTGGTCGTGGTACAGCGGCCCGATCGTGACGAGAATGCG
>CAZVVS010000037.1:0-20051 GCA_964630585.1 uncultured Gordonia sp. | reverse complement strand
CAGGACCTCCCCGAGCCATGCCGGATCGGCATGAGCCCGGAGGCATCAGGACCCGGGAGGGCCTGGTCTTGCACGACGACCCCAGGGGGCCGACGGATCTAGTGGCCTTCGCCTTCGAGGAGGCGGTCGACCTTGGCTTCGACCTCACCGAACCGTCGGTCGGCGTCACCGAACCGTCGGGCGGCGTCCTCTTTGATCTCGGCCTGGCCGTCAGCGAGCAGGTCGATGCGGTCCCGTAGCGAGGTCCCGCCGTTGGGGCGGAGCTGCTGGCGGATCTCGGCGAGGGCCGGTTCGGTGACGTGCGCGAACTGGTCGCGCTGCCAGTTGGTGATCGGCTCGACCACGACCCGGCGCCACAGCCACTTCGACGGCCGGGACCTGATCACGAAGCCGAGCGCGGCGACGATCGCTACGAACGCTGCGGCGCTGGCACCGACGTCGGTGAGGATCGTGGCCACCAGGTCAGAACCCGAAGCCGTGGGAGATGTAGATGAACAGCACGAGCTCCCAGGTGGCCCGGTCGACTCGCTCGGTGCGGTCACCGCCGAAGAACTCCTGGAGGTCACCGACAGCGTGGGCGGTGCCGGGCCCGTACGGGAGGCCGATGGGGCGGTTGAGGACGGTCTGGAGCTCGCGGACACCGCGGCCGTGCATGTAGGGCCGCGGACGGAGTCGGAGCATCCGCCGGTGGCCGGCGGCCTGGCGGGCGAGGCGTTCGATGGTCCGCCGGTCGGCGGGGGTCATGGTGCGCTGCAGCCAGGACGCCGGGTTGAGGGTCGCCCACGGTGTCCCGGAGGTGTGGAGGTGATGGCCGCCGGCGCCGGCGGCGAAGGTGCCGCCGCCCCGGTACTCGGGGTAGTAGCCGGTGCCGGTCTCGTGGTCGATCAGGTAGCGGACGTCGTTGCGGCGGGGGCCCATGAGGAGCCGGTTGCGCATGTTGGCGGCCTGGAGCCGGTCGACGAAGGACCGGTCGAGGGCGTTGCAGAACCTGTCGTCATAGTCCTCGAGGCGGCCGGTGGCCGGGTTCGTGACCGGCGCTTCCTGCCGGACACCGCAGTTGTGGGAACTGACCCGGGCCTGGTGGGCGGGGTCGCCGCAGATCCCGAGGTACCCGGACCCGGGGAACGCTCCGGCGAGATCCGCGTTGAGGCGGACCATGGAGGGGGCCTGATCACACATCGAAGTCACCGGACCGGTTGGGGTCCCCGACGGAGGTCGGGTCGGCGAAGTTGGCGCCGCGGTCCTCGCGGCGGGCCCGTGCCCGGGCCGCTCTCGGTGACGGCGACCGGGGGACGGTGAAGTACCTCTGGACGACCTTGCCGATTACGCCGGCGGCGAACACCGCCAGCCCGGCCTCCGCTGCGGGGGGGATGGCGAGGTCGGCCTTGGCCAACACCCCGACCACCACCGTGGCGGCGGCGGCCCCCCACTTGGGGGCGTTCTCCTTCGGGTTGAGCGAAGAGACCAGGGCCGTGGCCAAGGCGCGCAGCTGCTCGAGCATGAGACGATGCCTCCGTGGTGTTGCGGTGCCCGCGGACGGGCGAAGAACGGGGACTCCCCGCCGTGCTGGCCGGGCGGGTGGAGATCGGGGCTCTGGTGACCTTCGAGGGCCGTCAGTGGCTGGTGGTCGACCCCGAAGCGGGTTCCGTCACGTGATGTTTTAGGGGGAGGTGCCGAGCCACCGCGCGAGCAGGTAGTGCTGGCGTGCCCACCTTCGGATGCGGCCACGGTCGAGGCGCTTCGGCCGAGCGTTGGTCTGGTGGAGGCGGGCTTTGGTGCCGAGCTCGAGGCGGGCGGGCCCTTCCTCGAAGTCGACGTAGCGGGTGAGGTCGACGTACTCGAACGCGGAGACGCCGTCCCAGACCCGCATGTAGACGCCCATCCCTTCGGTGACCGGGACTTCCATGCGCTGGACTCTCAGCTTCTGGGGGTGAGCGGGCTCAGCCCGGTACTGGACCTCGTTGCTGTTGTCGGTGAGCCCGTTTTCCAGGTCCCATACGTAGACGGTGTCGCCGCACTCGATGAACCGGCCGATGGCTTCGCAGTCGACTTCGGCGGTGACGGTCGCCGCGTAGGAGTTGGACTGGTCGGCGGCGCGGCGGGCGACTCGCGTGGCCGCGGCGGCCGAGTTGAGGGCCCAGGCGCTGTACTTGCTGGCGCCGATCCGGGCGCCCCACTTTCTGGGTTGGTCCTGGAACTGGACTCTGGGCGAGGAAGCGATGAACGACCGGAGGACCGGGGATGTGCCCTGCGGGTTTGCCCAGCCGGCGGCGGCGGTGTTGGTCGCGGAGCCGACGATGACGGTGTTGGGGTCACCGGCTACCACGTCTGAACGCCATTCCGATGCGTCGATCGACGGGACTTCGAGCACCGCGGGCAGGCCGGTGATGGCGACGGATTCCTGTCCGGCGATGTACGCGTTGCCGTTGAGGGTCCAGGTGTTGCCGGCGGCGTCGACGCCGGTGGTGTCCCCTGGTGACCAGGCGGTGAAGTTGGGGTCGGCCACGACGGTGCCGGCGTCGGCGATGCCGTTGAGGATGGCTGCCGCGTAGCAGCGGCCGGCCATCTCGTTCGCTGTGGGGGCGATCCCGGAGACGCGGGCGGCGGCGGTGGACGCGAAGATGCTGGTTGTGCCGGCTGTGGTGACGGTGTCGAGGAGGGTCCAGGTGACGTCTTCGTGGGCGTTGGTCGTGTCGGCGGAGTAGTAGAACTTGGCGACCCGGTTCCCGGCCCCGTCGTTGACGTCGAGGGTGGCGCGGACCCAGTAGTCGACGCCGTCGGTGAAGGCCGCGGTGGTGGAGCCGTGCTGCAGGGTGGCGGTGCCGTTGGTCGACCAGATCAACCGGAGCTGGCCTGTGGTGAGGACGTTGAGCGAGTAGGCGCGCTGGTTGCCGGTGGTGTCCCACTTCGACACGAGGACCTGGTTGGCGGCGGCGGTGTAGTCGTCGAGGCGGACCTTGGCGCGGATGTCGATGTCGCCGGTGATGTCGAGGGCGGCGGCGTCGGGGGCCTGCGCGTAGTCGCCGGTGCCGTCGAGAGCGAGGTACTTCTGTGTCCCGGCGGTCACGCCGTAGCCGCCTTCTTGGGCGAGGATGACGGTCGGCCGGTCGGTGGTGGGCCACAGGGTGCCCCGCCGGTACGACGAGATCAAGAACCCGAGCGTGGAGCTGTATCGCTCCACCCATTCGTAGGGCCCGCCTGGGTACGAGGCGACGATGGTGTCGAGGAGCTGCCGTTCGGTTGTGCCGGGCAGGGTTTTGAACGACCGGGTGGTGGTGGTGATCACGCCGGTGGTGCCGATGCCTTGGTTGGCCACGAGGTCATCGAGAGCGAACCCGAGGTCCATCGCCGCCGTTGTGGCGTCAGCGTCGACGTACATCGAGCCGCCGTCGCCCTGATCGCCGAACCACCACACCATCCGCCGGCCCGACAGGGTGTAACCGCCGTCGGTCTGTTCGAGGAACACTCCGCAGTGGTCGGCTTCGCCGATGGTCGCCGGGTCGGTGTAGCTGCCCAGGTCCAGTTCTAGGGGGGTGACGATCAGCGTCGCGAACGCGTGGTCACGGATGTCGATCTGCTCGAGGATCGACTGGGGGGTGCGGGCGATGAGGCCGATCGACCAGTCCGAGTCCTCCATCACCTCGTGGGTGTACGGCATCAGGCGGCTACAGCGGATTGCCGCTGGTTGATCCCGGCGAGGTACGCGGACGCGACGCCCATCGTTTCGCCGAAGCCGGTGCCGACGGTCCCGCCGACAGCGAGACCGAGCCCGAACGGGAACGTCGATGAGCTGACCCGGATCGCTCCGATGGTGGTGTCGGTCCCGGCAAGAGCGAGGGGGGTGGCGACGACGTACTTGTTGCCGCCGGCGTCGTCGCTAGTGGCCCGAAGCCCGCAGGTGGTGGTCAGCGCGGTGGCGGCTTCGTTGGTGCCGCGGCGAACCCCGAGCGCGGTGACCGTCGGGTGCACCAGGTAGCACTCCACGACCCGTGACCCGCGGCGGAGACGGACATCGAGGGTGACCCGGCTGGTGGTGCCGGCGCCGACCTGGACCCGGACTTCGTCCTCCGCGTTCTTGAACACGGTGATGGAGGTAGGGGCGAGAGCGAGGGCCGTGTAGGAGGTGTCTTGGGTGAGCTGCCACACCTTCGCCGTTTCCCACTGGGTGCCGTCGTGATGCTCGACCGACAGTTCGGTCTTGGACGCCGTGGTCGTCGCGGTGACCCGCACCAGCGAGTTGGAGATCCGCCAGTAGGTCGGCAGGTTCCTGATCTGCCGGCCGGTGACCGTCACCCACGTCGACCCGGAATCGTGTGACACCTCGAGCCGGGCGCAGCCCTTGAGCGCGTTCGCCGCCGAGACTTTCCATGACGGGGTCAACGTGTAGGTGGTGGGGGTGGTGGCGTCGTAGAACACCGGCACCGCGCCCTCGGAGCCGGTGAGGGTGGTGGCGGTCTCGAACCCGGTGGTTGCCTGGTACGCGCCGACCGGGGCGCCGATGAGCGGAATCGTCGCACCGATCGCCACCGAGTGGGCGTTGACGCGCTGGACGCCGCCGCATCTCAGCTGCCAGAGGACCGCCTGCCAGTCAGGTGGGCGGAGCAGCTCGGCTGTGAACTTGGAGCCGATCCCGCCGGTGAAGTGGGTGCCCTCGGTGTCGACGACCGACACGTTCTGGACCTCCCAGAACCCGTCCAGGGTCGAATCCTCGGTCGAGGTGACCGCCACGTACCGGGCGTCCCGGTTCAGGTCATAGCCGAGAGCCTGTTCCCGCAACGCCTTCTGGTTCGCGACCGACGTCGAGTACAGGTCGCACTCGATGGTCGCCTCGTCGCCGTCGTAGGCGACCGGGTAGTGCTCCGGGAGGGTAAGTCCGTCGCCGCCTGACGCGGTGGCCACACCGATCCGTCCGAATGTCCAGCTCACGGCATCCCCCCTACGACGTACACGGGCTGCGGGCGTTCACGACGGCGAGACAACCGGGCCGGGCCGGGGCTGCCGCTCTTGTTCAAACCCGACTCGCGGCTGCGAGGGGTGCCGTCCGGGTTGAACTGGGCGTCGCCGCTGCCCATGCCGCCAGTCTGGGACCCGGTGGTGTCCATGATCGACAGGTGTGCCGTGAAGTTCCGGCGGGCGAACTCCTCGCCCCTGCGGGTGGCTTCCTCGATCGCCGTCAACGCCTGACGGTTGTCGGCGGTGAGGTTCGTGCGCCGTGAGCCGGGGATGCCGTTGATCGCCGCGACGTAGGTGCGGATCTGGCCGCGGGTCCATCCCATCGTGTCGGCCAACTGGTAGAGCCGTTCGATGCTCGCGGCTTTCGTCTGCTGCAGCTGCTCCTCGGACGCGCCCTCTTCGACCTGCTGGGAGATGACGTTGGAGGTCTCTTCGACGATCCCCCGCAGCGCGTCACGGTTGGCGATCGCCGCGGCCGAGTTCCCTTGCAGCGCGTGGGACCCGGACATCAGCTGTTCCCACAGCGAGTTGAACGCCGACTCCAACGAGTCGCGGGCATCCCCCAACCCGAGAACCCGGTCGACGTACTCGCTGATCGACTGGGTCACGGCGTCGATCGCCGCGGCGACCTCTTCCTCTGCGAGAGCGTGTGCTTCGGCCTGCTCGGCTGCGGTCATGTGGGGGATGGCGGCGATCGCGGCGGCGGCGACATCGGCGTCGACGCCGAGCGACACGAGCTCGTCGGCCAGCTCCTGGGCCTTCGTCGGGTCGATCGCTCCGACACCGGCGACGATCTCGGAGATCTCGGCGTTGGTCGCCCCGGCCAGAGCCCCGGCCCGGCCGTAGTTGTGGACGCCTTCGGACAGGTTCGCCAGTTCCGCGGCGACCGACGCGATGTCCTCTTCGCCTTCGGTGATCCGCTGCACGAACCCTTCGGCCTGCCCGGGCGACGACATGGCGTCAGCTGCGATGGCGATGCCGAGGATCCCCGCGGCGACCGCGGCGAACGGGCCGGCCGCAGCGATCGCGGCGGCTGCGGCGGCGGTCTGCTGCGCGGCGGCCATCGCCAGGTACGCGGCGCGGAGTTTCATTGCCGCACCTGCGACCATCGACAGGCCGCCGACGGCGACGAGGCCGACCGCGCCGAAGGTCGCCATCTTCCCAACGGTGCCCTGGACCTGGGGGGACAGTGACGTGAACGCGTCCGACACCGCTTCGACGGGTCCGAGGAGCGAGTTGAACGCGTCGACGGCGCCGGTGCCGATCCCTTCGGCGATGTCGCCGAGGTTGTTCTTCAGGATCTCCATCCGGCCCGAGAACGTCGCGCCTTCCTGTTCGGCGAACCCGCCGGCGTTCTCCCGCAGCGCGGTCATCACCGCCGAGTACCGGTCGGTCGCGAACGCCGCCTCGTCGATCCGGACACCGGTCCGCTGCAACGCCCCGGCGTTGCCGTCCATCGCCTTGCCGACCAGCTTGGAGGCCTGCACGAGGTCCATGTCGAACTTGGCGGCCAGGTCAGCGACGAGGGGGGTGAGACCCAAGATCTCGGACTGGGTGAGGTGGAACGTGCCGAGCATCGCCTGAGCGGCGATCGTCGCGTCGTCCGCGAAGGTGGTGACGTCCTGCAGCGCGGCGGCCTGGTCCAAGAAGGCGTCGGCTGACGCCCCGGCCAGCTCGGGGCTGTTTGCGATCGAGTTGTGGAGCTTCTCGATCGCTACGTTCTCTTCTTCGGCGGCCTGGGCCGCCTTGTACAGGCCGACGAGCATCACCCCGCCGAACGCCGCCATCCCCGCGCCGACCCTGACGAGGTTGCGGGACATCCGCTGCGAGGAGTCGTCGATCGTGGTGAGGGACTTCTGGGCGGCGGCGCCGGTCTTCTGGAACTCGGCGATGGCCTGGGACCCGTTCGCTGACAGGATCATCTCGAGCCGCTCGGAGATCGCCATCAGTCAGCTCCCCCCATCAGGCGGTACAGGTCTCCGAGCCGTTGGGCCCGCACTCGGTCCGGTGGCCAGCACCACGGGTGCGAACCGAACCGGGTGATGTAGGCATTCAGGTCGAGGCCTCGTCTTTTCCCGGCGACTCGGCCAGGTCGTACCAGGAGAAGCAGGCCATGATCTGGGCGGCGGGGAGCTTGATCGCTCGGCGGGCCTCGAGGTCGGTCATGCCGAGCTCGCCGCGGCAGATCCCGTACAGCACAGCGCGGGGTGGGCCGATGTTGCGTCGCACGTTGTCCTGGATGAACGCGGAGATCAGGCCCCAGCCCTGGATCTTCTGGCCTTCGGCGATAGCGAACCGTTCCGCGTGATCCGCGGACTCGCCGGACAGCATCTCTTCGTCGTAGGTCTCGCCGTTGAACTCGCAGCGCCAGCGGCGGGTGTTCTCCAGGATCCCGCGGTCATGGAGGAGGGCCTGCATCGGCATCAGCCACCCGTCGTACCGGCCGGCCTTGACCCGGATGTCGAAGATGTCGATGTCGAACTCGTTGCCCGACTCGCCGCCGAGGAGGGTGTCGTCCTCGGTCGGGACGGCCTCGTCTACCGCTGCTTCGGTCACTGGTGTCTTCTCCCCTTCGTTGGCTCCGGGCGGGGCAGGGTCGGGGAGATGACCCCGCCGCACGACCCCCTCCGGAGAGGCTTCAGAACTGCTTGCGCATCGAGGAGGCGAGCTCCTGGCGCATGATCCGCCGGCGTGCCGCTTCGACCTGCGGGACGGACTTCTCGAAGAAGTGCTTGCCGGCGGTGCCGGGGTGGTTGGCGTACACCCGGATCTGGCCGTCGGGCATGACCAGCCCCTGGCCGCCGCCTTTGCGGGCCCGCTTCGTCACCTTGTTGCTCTCGCCGTCCCGGACCCTCACGCCTCGCGGGTAGATGGCGTGTTCCTGGATCGGGTTGTTGAGGAGGTGGGCGGGCCCGACGTAGTACAGGCGTGCCGCGGCGTCCGACGGGGAGACGGCACCGAGGTCGTAGCGGGCGCCGACTTTCGCGCCTCCCTTGCTGCGGCCGACGTTGCGGAGCCGGCGGGTGCCCATGTTCGCGAGGAAGATCCGCTTGCCGGCGAGCGCCGACTTCTGGACGCCGTCACGGACAGCTTCGGACACCGCCTTGGATCCGCCGACGGAGATCTTGCGGGAGAACTGGGTCACGCTCGTGCTGGTCCCCATCGGTCCTCCCGTTCAGGTTGCGGCAGACCGCCCGTTCCGGCCCCCTGTGGGGCGGAGGCAGATCCGTGCGGTTGCGAGCGCGAGTCGCCAGCGTGGGACCGCAGGGACGGCCTGACGGCCCTCCTGCCAGACGATCCGGGCGAACCCGAAGGACCGGCGGTGGACCGTGACGTACATCGGCACGACCAGGCGGTCGCCGTCGTGGTAGGAGGTGCCGAGGCGGGCGTCCATCCAGGCGGGGAGAGCGGCCATCAGGCGGTGCTGTCGGCGTTGGTCGACACGATCGTGAGGGCGTCGGCGTCGGTGCCGTCGCCGTACGCGTTGTCCCACGTCAGGTCATGCAGGACCCGGCCGCCGTCCTTCACGACAGGGGTGGTGCCCTGCAGGATGGTGTGGATCGTCGCGACGACCGAGTAGGTGCCGTCGGAGAACGTGGCCACGATGTCGAGGGCGGTGCCGGCGATCTCCTTCGCGTACTCGGTGAGGTCCTCGAGCTCGACGGTGACCTTGCCGCCGGCGGTCATCCGCCCCGACCGCTGTGGTTCGTCGGTGACGGACCGGCCGGAGGTCATCCGTTCGACGAGCTTGTTGTCGATCGACAACTCGAACGCCTCGGACTTCACGGTGGCGCCGTCGACGGACACGGCGAGCTCCCGGAACACGAACGGCACCTGCGCGTTCGTCGCGTACGAGGCGGAAGCGACGGAGGTGGCGTTGGTCTCGGCGAGGCCGCCGATGATCCCGACCTTCAACTTCGCGATGGCGCCAGTCGCGGCGGAGAGGGTGCCGGTGTTGAACTTGCAGCCCGCGTACGTGAACGCCCGGGCGGTGCCGCCCGAGTCGACGAGCACCTTCTGGACAGTGTGGGACGGCAGCGCACCCGACGGGGTCGCGGTGTGGGTGTAGGGCCCCGAGCCGGCGGTGACGTTCCCGCCGAGGAGACCCTTGAAGAAGATGGCCTGGGACTGGACGAACAGGTCCATGTCGAGGTCGCCGGCGACGTGCACCGCGCCGCGCTTGGCCTGCTTGACGTCGGGGAGCAGGCGGCCGGCGACGAGACCGTCGGAGACGTGCAGGTCGGGGGTCTGGGCGACGGTGTCGCTGTTGAGCGGGATGAACCGGTCGACGGTGACAGGGGTGGCGTGGGTGGTCTCGGCCTTGATGCCGAGCTGGGCGGAGAGCGTGGTGGCCATCAGGCGTCACCTTCCTGCGCCTGGGCGCCGTTGCCGGTCGAGACGATCGTCTCGAGCTGGGTGATCAGGGACTTCCGGTTCGCCCCGGCCTGCTCGACGTCCAACGCGGCGGCGGCCTTGTCCGGGTCGCCGTCGACCGCGGCGAGGATCTCGGCGATCGTCGGCGGCTTGGCCTTACCGACGGGCTGCCACTTGTCGGTCTGTTCGAGCAGCGACACGGCCAGGGCCCGGTCGGTGATCTCGGTGATGTCGCCGGGTTCGACGACGGCGCCGGTCTCGGGGTGGTACTGGGCGGACTGGGTGGGGGCGAGCTTGATCTGCAAGGGGGTTCTCCTAGGAGATGAGCATTTCGGCGTTGCAGCGCAGGCCGATGGACAGGGAGCACACCGCGCCGCCACGGTCGAGGCGTGCGGTGTTCTCGTCGAACTCGAAGCCGTCGACCCAGAACTTCTTGAGGGTCGCGGAGGTCGACACGCCGCACGCCCCGCCTTGGGTGGCGGCGAGGCCGATGATCTCGGAGGCGAGAGTCCACGCCCGTTCCGAGCAGGTCTCTTCGGTGTCGGAGGTGGTGACTTTCATCACCTGGACGGTGAGCCACATCGTGAACTGCCCGGAGAACGCTGAGGCGCCGGCGGTCATGAACGGGACCTCAGCGAGGCCCTGGTAGGACTGGCCGTCGATGCGGCCTGTGAAGATCGCCTCGAACGCCGAGCTGGACTTGAGGTCGGAGGGCTGCTTCGGCGGGTTCTTCGACAGCGTCACCCCACTCAGCCCGGAGCGGAGAGCGAGCGCGGTGAAGATCCCGTCACGTGCCTCCGGGATGGCGAAGCCGTAGGCCACTCAGATCACCACGAGATCGAAGGCGTCGTCCTGCCAGACGTCGGACAGGAAATGCTTCGCCGAGTTGGGGATCCCGAACCCGGGGAACACCGACAGGGCCTGGATGTACTCGCCGGAGTCGTCCTGGCCGACGCCTTCGCGGACCATCTGCCACCAGTTCTCCAACGTGGCGCGTGCGGCCTGCTTGAACCGTTCCGGCACCGCCGCTGTGTTCGCGACCCGGCCGGCGCTGTAGGAGACCTTCACGTTGGCCCGGCCCGACGGGAACCTCGCGTCGGCGCCGTAGGAGCGGGCCCGGACCCGGCCCGAGAACAGGCCTGTTTCGGCCGACGGGTCGAGGAGGTAGCCGTACTGGTCCGACAGATCAGCGAAGCCCTCCGCCGTGTAGGTGAGGGTCGAGCCGCCGTCGAAGCTGGTGAGCGTGACAGCCGGAGTCGAGTAGATCGGCCGGAGCCGGGTCGTGATCGTGGCCTGGCCGCCGTCGTGGAGCTCATCGGTCACCGTGCGAGCTACGACGGGGCCGACGGCCAGGTCGAGGCGTTGGGAGATGGCGGTGATCATCGCGACGAGCAGCGTGTCGGCGGACGTGTCAGTCGACCCGATGCGCAGGATGGTGTCGCCTTCGTCCTGGGTGAGCCAGTCGGAGGATGCCATCAGGTACTCCTCACGGTTCGGTCGCCAGACGGAGCCAACCGCCTCCGGGGCCGGTGACCCACACGCTGCCGTCGCCGTCCTCGGAGAGGTAGAGCGAACCCGACCCCCCGGAAGCGGGAGCGACGAACGGCGTGGCGGCGAAGTCGACCGGCGGCGGGGACCCGGTGCGGGTGTCCTCGGTGACCTCGAACTCGAACTCCAACGCGAAGAACTCCGAAGACGACGGGGTCATCTCCATCACCATTGGGGCGCTCTCGGTGACGGTGAACAGGCCGGCGAGGTCACCGTCGATCGCCGCGGCGAACTCGGTGGCGTCGTCATCCCACTGGACCGTGTACGGCCCGAACGTCCCGACGCCGACGATGGTGATCTCGAAGGCGAAGTGACCGCCATCGGCGCCGGAGTAGTTGACGAGCGTGATCTGCCCCACGCCCCGCGGGTCCGGCTCGCCGGTCAGGACAAGGGCGGTGCCGCTGACATCGTCCCAGGAGGCCGAGTCGAGCGGGTCGCCGGTGTTGTCGACGAGCGCCTGGAACAGCCCCTCACCGAGGACGACATCGCCGGTCGTGTAAGCGGTCGCCTCGTCCCACGCGCCACGCCACGGGGCGGCCCGGCCCGGGATCCCCGAACCGCCACCACCGCCGGCCGGTGCCTCCCAGGTGACCACCCCACCGCCTGCGGTGGCGACCTTCCCATCATCGTCAGGGTCGACGGGGACCGGGACATGCGAGTCGCCGGGATCACCCTGGGGTCCGGTGGCGCCCGTGGCGCCCGTGGCTCCGGTGGGTCCTTGAGGGCCGGTCGCACCCGTTGCTCCACTGGGCCCTGGGCCTCCAGTGACTTCGACGTCGACGGTCGACAGTGGAACGGCCACAGTCACCGGGGACCCGGCGATGGTGACCTCGATCGGGGTCTCGGTGACCGTGACTTCGATGTCGCTCAACCGACAACCTCGGCCAGAACCTCGACGGCGCCGGCGAGGACGGTGCGCTGGGTGGACCCCGTCGTCCATCGTGCCGCCCACACATAGGGGCCGGGGGTAAGGGCATCGGTCTGGGTGTCGGTCAACGAGAACGTGACCGGGGTGGAGCCGCCCGAGTGCGCGCCGACGGAACAGGTGATGGTTGTCGAGTTGCCGCCGGGGCGGGGTTCGATGCTGGCCGCAAAGGCATAGGCGGACCGGTCACCGGAGAAGTTCGCTGTCATCGACCAGTCGTCCCCCTGCACGATCTTCAGATCGAGCGAACCGGGGGTGAGCTCGAAGGCCGCCACAGACCAGCCCCCTAGAGGATGAGGTTGGCCCCGACCGAGTAGGTCAGGGAGTCGGCGTCGCCGGCGGTGAGGGTGACCCGCCAGACGGCGGGGAGTGCCTGGGACACGGCGACGTTCGCGGCGACCGTGACGCCGGGGTAGACGGTGAGGGTCACCGCCGAGATGCCGGTGATCGCGGCGCCGGTGAGGAGCGTGTACCAGGAGTCCGACGCCGGGTCATAGCCCTCGATCGTCGGAACGACCGACGGCGACGCAGTCGCAGCGGTCGCCTTGATCGTGACCTGCACACCCCGGTGGTCCGGGTTCTTCTGGCTGGCCGTGGATGTCGTGGCAGTCCTCGCCGCTGAGGGCAGGAGGACGTCGGACAGGTTGTCGGCCATCAGTCGGCGGGCGGTGCCAGGACCGCCTCGAGCCCCGAGACGACACCCTTGCGGGGGTTCTCGGCCGCGTTCTCCTGGTCGAGCGCGAACCGGGCCTTCTCCTGGTCGTCGCCGACCGCGACGAGCAGGTTCGGCACCGACAACGACATGTCGACGAGGGCGGGCAGGGCCTCGCCGGTCGCCTCCTTGGTCTTGCCGCCCTTGACCGGGCCGAGGACCCCGGGGCCGTCACGTTCGACGGCGGCGGCCTGGTCGTCGTCGAGCTCCACGACCGAGCCGTTCGTGAGAACGAGCAGCTCGGTGGAGCCGTTGACCGAGATCTCCGAGCTGTAGTCCTGGGTGACCTTGTACTCAGCCATCGGGCTGTTCCTCCTCGGCCGAAGCCAGTAGTTCATCGATGAGCGCTAGCGCGCCTTCGAGACGGTGTGCTGAGGTGCGGGCCCGGCCGAGGTCAGCTTCGAGGCTGGCCTTGCGGTCCCGCAGACGTTCGTGGTCGACCGTCCTCGACGGCGCCTGGTCCTGGCCAGGCACCGTCGAGGAGTCGAGGGTCATCAGGCCGTGATCAGCCCGAGGGTGACCAGGGCGGCGTGGACGCCGCCGGCGGTGACGGCGACGCCGGTGGGCTGCACGACCGGGGTGGCGTTGTAGAAGCCGAGCTTCTGGGAGGCCGCCGTCCCGATCTTGGTGCCAGTCGTGGTGCCGAGCGCGATGTTGACGTCGGTGATCGTGAGGCCGCCGGTGCCGGCGAGGGTGACACCCGCGGCGCCGCGGGTGTACAGCCGGCCGGCGGAGGCGTCCCACTCGAGGTAGTCGTCCGCGGTGTTGCCGTAGATCCAGACGTCGGCGGAGAGGGTGCCGTTGCCGATCTTGATGACCGTGTCGTCGGCGGCGACGAGGATGTCGAGGTCGGTGCCGTCCCAGCGGATCTGGACGTCGCCGACGGACGGGTCTTCGCGGTCGGCGCCGTCGCCGAGGAACAGGCTGATGCTGTCACCCAGCTTGCACGGGTCGTCGACTGCGAGGATCGAGGTGCGTTCGGTGGACATGGGCGTCTCCTTCGAGACTCGGGTGGCCCGGGGCCGCGAGGCCCCGGGCCGGTACGAGGGTCAGACCGTCGATCAGACGGCGATGTCGTAGAGCGTCGCGGTGCCCTCGATGCCCGAGGCGGCGCCGGTCGGGGAGAACCGGCCGAACCCGAGGCGCAGCGAGTGCACGATCCGGGTCTGGTCGGTGCCGGGCAGGCGCTCGACCTCGGTGCGGACCCGGCGACGCCAGCCGGCCACGAAGGCCCGCCGGTTGAACGCCGTGATCTGGCCCTTCACGTTGTTGGAGCCGGTGGTCGACACCTTGCCGTCGGCCTCGGTGAGGCTCATGGCCACCGTCGACACCAGCGGGTGCTGGCCGACGCGGGCCTGCTCGCCGTTGAGGACCGTGGCGCCCGGGCCGTACTTGTCGACGGTCAGGACCTCCGACAGCTTCGAGTAGGCGTCCGCGCTCGACGGGTCCGCGACGTACACCAGGTCCGACGGGTCGTCCGGGTGGCCCCAGTCCATCAGGTAGGTGCGGTCCACCATCAGCCCCTTGAGGTCGATGAGGTCGTCGTAGGTGAGCGCCCCGCCGGCGTCGGCCTTGTTGGCAGTGTTGTCCACGATGGCGGCGTGGCGGATCCCGTCGAAGGCCAGGTAGTGCTTGGTGTCGGCCGGATCCGCGTCGTCCAGGTTGATGTTCCCGGTGCCGGCGTTGGTGGTGTCACCGTTCAGCACGAGGCTGTCGGTGTAGTGGGCCAGCGACTTGGAGGCCTGGGCCCGCAGGAACGGCAGGAACGGGATGATGGAGTCCTCCTCCATCTCCCCCGAGTGCATCTGGTGGATCACGAACTTCTTGGGCGTGACCTGCACCCGGTTCGACCCGGTCTTGACCGTGTCGTAGTTCGAGCTGTTGTTGGCGGTGGACTCGCCGACGAACAGGAGCTCGGGGAGGTCCGCCTCGACGGGCAGGTACGCCGTCGCGTCGGTCATCTCGAAGTCCTGGATCAGCGGGAACACCCGGCCGAGACGGCGGGGCGCCTCCCACAGCTGGCCGACGTACTGGGCGCCGATCAGCTGGGAGCCGTACCCGGACTCGGCGGTGTCCATCGCCCGCCGGTAGGCGCCGGTGAGCTCGAAGGCGCCGCGGGCGAAGTGCTCCTTGTCGGCGCTGTCGATGCCCTTGACGTCGGGGGACGAGAACCACTCGCGGGGCAGGGACCGGAAGTAGTCGTCGACGCCCTTCACGTCGAGCTTCCGGGCCTCGTCCTCGGTCAGGTAGTAGGCCGAGGTGATGGCCTCGAAGGTGCGGGACAGCTCCTCGGACGGCCCGGTGTAGGAGCCGTTGCCGTCGACCCGGCGCTGCCCGTCGAGGCTGCGCTGGAGGTCGTAGAGGAACTCGATGTCGGAGACACCGAGGCCGCGGGCGGCGTAGAGGGAACCGACGACCTTGCGGTCCTCGGCCTCGGCGCCGAAGCGGATCTTGCGCACGACCTCGTCGTGGTCACCGGACTCGACCATCTCGGCGATCAGGTCGGGCAGGAAGCCGCGGACCATCTCGGTGAGGGCGGTGTCCGACAGCTTGTCGGACATGTCCTTGTTGAAGGCGTCGAAGCGCTCGCGGACTTCCTTCGCGATCGCCTCGACCGCCTGGGTGGCGGTGTCACTCATGTCAGTTCTCCTGGAGCTGAGGGAAGGCGTCGCGCAACTGCTCGAGCGCCGGGCCGAGGTCCTTGGTGGGGGCGGACCTCACGAACCCCATGTCTTCGAGCTGGGCGACGAGGCCACGCATGGTCTCGTCGGCCGGCTCTTCGTCGGAGGCCGGGGCCTCGTCGGTCGCTGCCGCCGGCGGGGAGCCGACGGGCTTGTACTCGGTGCGGACCTCGACCTCTTCGGGGTCCCCCGAGTCGATGGTCACGGTGTCGTCGTCGGCCGCGGTGTAGCCGAGCCGGTAGGTGGTGCACCCGTCCTCGGGTGTCTCGACCTCGAAGACGACCCAGTCGTCGCCGAAGTCCCGGATCCAGATCCAGGTGTCTTCGCCGCCGAACCGTTCGGTGAGGAGGTTGTAGAGCCGCTCCCGCTTGTCGTTGGTCGACAGCTCCCGGCGGACCGCCTCGTGGTCGGAGAGGTCGAGGAGCTCGTGGCCGAGGTGGCGCATGGCTCGCTGGGCGACGGTGGTGAGCGCGTCGGGGTCGATGCCGACCGGGACGGCGGAGATCTCGACGAGCTCGGACTTCTCGAACACACCCCGCTTCACGGGGGCGGTCGCGATCCCGAAGGCGGAGAACGCCCGCAGGAACCCGCGTCGGTACTTCGAGTCGATCGACGCGGCGAACGGGTCGTCGAGGTCGAAGGTGACTTCGCCCTCGAGCTGGTCGCCGACGACGATCACCTCGGCCCGGCCGACCGGCGGCATGGAGGTGTTGTGGGCCCACAGCACGGCGGGGTTCGCCTCGTAGGCGGCGAGGTCGAGGCCGGCCATGATCATGTTCTTGCCGTCGCGCTTGAGGCCTTCGGTGGCCGCCACGAACGGGATCGGCCCCTTCTCGGGGACGTCGTCGGGCGTGAACGCCCGCAGCATCAGGTCGCTCACGTGAGGACTCCTTCTCTGTGCCCGTTGGTGGCGGGGAACGACGACGTGAGCAGGCGCAGCGCCCGGCCCATGTCGGCGTCTTCGGGGGCCAGGTCCTCGACGAGCTCGTCCTGGACGGGTTCGTCGGTGACCTGCTGCTTGTTGACCGGCATCCAGGGCTCGTCGCCCCAGGGCACCGGCGGGAGGCCCTTGGCCTTGCGCCACTCGTTGATCGTCAGGGCCCCGGTTTCGAGTTGGCCGCGCTCGCGGTCCCACACCGAGGTGAGGGATTCCTGCAGGACGGGGACCTTCGAGTAGTCCCACTCGAGGTGGGTGGGCACGCCCGGGAAGCGGGGCAGGACCTGCAGCCGGAGGTCGGCGGCCTTGAAGTCGGCGTCGGGGACCAGGGCGTGGTCCCAGAGCATCCGGTCGAACTCTTTGACGTTGGCGAGGGTGGCGTGCTCGAGGTCCATCATCAGCGGGGACGGGACCCCGTAGGACCGGCAGATCGCCCGGAGCGTCATGTTCAGGCCGGCGATGAACTCGGCGTCCTTCGGCGACACCGACAGCTCCTTGACCTGGGCGTCGAACCGGAGGACCTCCCAGCGGTGGAAGTTCTTGACGCCCTTCATCCCCTCGTCGAGCTTGTCCCGCAGCTGGTTGGCCTGGTCGACGGAGAACGTCACCGCCGGCTGGCCGGCCGGACCAGCGGGTGGGGCGAGGAACCCGCCGGGCTGCATCCCGTTGTCGAACAGCACCCGGTTGGCGCGCATCATCGCCGACGCGGTGTCCGCGGCGAGGCGGGCGGCGGCCATCGGAGCGATCGGGGAGAACTCGTCGATCGGGTTCGGGTACCGCTGCCACAACACCTCGTCGGGCCGGAAGGCGATCGGCTCGCCGCCGTCAGCGGGCTTGTAGAGGAACCCTTCGAGGTAGCCCTTCGCGTCGGGGACGGGGGTGACACGGGTGGGCTTCATCCACCAGATCTCGGTGGGGACCCCACGTCCGTCGGTCTCCATCGCCCAGAACGTCTCGCCCCACAGGCCGAGGCACAGCTCGTCCATCCGGTTGAGGCGGGCCATCGTCCAGAACGGGTTGGGCTGCTCGAACAGCTCGACGACACGGCCGTCGGTGACCGCTTCGCGTTCGGGGCCGTCCTGGTCGAAGAGCAGCGGCCGCAGCGCCCCCATCTTCTTCGCCCGGAGGTTGACCACCGAGTAGACGTCGTTGGAGGTGGCGAGGTAGTCGCCGTAGTTCTCGGGTGAGAACCGTTCGTCGTCGTGGCCGTACCGGCGGTCAGTCGGGCGGGCGAGGGCGCCCTGACCGACCGGCCAGGCCCGGGCCAGCTTCTCGGTGCGGGTCGCCTGGACCCGTGCGAGCAGGTCAGCCATCAGGCGGTGGGCTGGCCCTTGGCCGCCCGGAACCCGACCTTGCCGGCTGCGACCACGAACCCGACGGTGAAGCCGAGGAGCATCCAGGCCTTCCCGATCACCCAGCCGACCGCGATGATCGGGAACACGACCAGGGTGATGAGTGCCCGGGCCAGGTCGAACTCTCGGGCCTCGGTGCGGACACGGTCGACGGTCGCGGTGATCGCGGTCATGTGGTTCCCCTTCAGGCGATGAGCGAGCCTTCGAGCTCGACGGGGCCGACGTCGTCGGCGAGTTGCATGGCCCGGATTGCTGTGGCCAGAGCGGCCATGCCGTCGACCCGGGCGCCGGAGGCGTCCCGCTTGGGCTTGACGAGCTTGATCCGTTCCTCGTCGTCGGTGCGGACCTCGGCTGACTCGGCGTTCCACCGGGCCACCTGGTGGCCGCCGTGGCCGAGCTGCTCGGCCAGGACGAGGCGCATGATCTCCTTCAACCCGGGCGACAGGCTGTAGCCCTGGTAGATCGGGTTGATGGCCAGGCCCAACGTCTGCATGAACTGGGCGGTCGACGCCGCTTCCTTCGCGTCGTAGCCGACGCCGGCGATGACGAAGTTCTCCTGGTCCTCACGGATCTGCGGGTGGACCGCCTTGAGGATCGGCACGCCGGTGAGCCGGTGATGCGAGAGGCCAGTGGCCTCGTCGCCGGCGTAGTCGATCCAGTCGCCTTCGGTGATGCGCAGCTGGCCGGCTTTGGCCCACACCGACGCCTGGCCGGCGAGGTGCCGGTCCAGCCGGGAGAGCATCGCCTCTGGGGTCCAGATCCTCCACAGGACCCGCCAGATCTCGTCGTCCTCGGGCGGGAAGAGCAGCACCCAGGCGGTCAGGTCGGTGGTGGCCGACAGGTCCAGGCCACCCCAGCACCGTCGGCCCAACAGATCCGCCTCGGCGACAGGCCCGCCGCAGCGGTCCCACCGCTTCAGCGGCATCCACCGGGTGATCGACTGGCGGCGCTGGTTCAGCTCGAGCTGCCGGAAGGCGTTCTCCTTGGCCGGGTCGTTGCGTGCCTCGATCGCCTCTTCCCGCATCGAGGAGATCCGCTTGAACGATCCGAGGGCCGGGTTCGGCCATTTCCAGTTCCGCTCGTCCCACGGATCGACCGAGACGGGCAGGTCGGGGTGGCCACGGAACTGGGCCCGCAACGAGGCGAGCTCCTCCTTGGTGGAGGGCGCCTTCCGGCAGTACGAGAACACGTGGTCGGCGCGGGACGGGTCGGCCTGGACCCGTTCGGCTTCGTCGATCTCCTTGGCCCCGAAGCCGTGCGGCTTGTTCGTCTCGGTGGTCACCAGGACCATGAGGGGCTGGTGCCGGGTGCCCATCGCGGTGCGCAGCGCGTGGAACAGCGAGTCGTCGGGCTGGGACAGGACCTCGTCGATGTAGGAGCCGTGCGGGTTGTGGCCAAGCTCGCCTTCGGCGTCCGCTGTGGCGATCTCGAACACCGACGCGGTGCGCTCGTCGTAGATCCGCTTCGTCGACTTGTTCCGCTTCAGCCGGCCCCGCTGGCCGGGGTCGCCGTTGAGCCGGGGCGACAGCTCCCGCATCCGGTTGACGACCTCGCCAACCTTGCCGGCCTGGGCCCGGTCCTTCGCGGCGCCATACACTTCGGCGGCCTGCTCGTCGTCGCCGATCAGCAGGTAGAGGACGATGCCGGCGACCAGCTCGGACTTGCCGTTCTTGCGGCCGAGGACGATGTACGCGAGCCGGTACCGGCGGCGGTAGGCGCCGAGCTCGGGGTCCCACACCACCTCGCCGAAGAGCGGGCGGATGATGTCGAACTCCTGCCACCGGTCCAGGTGGAACGCCTTGCGCGCCCACAGCCCCTTGGTGTGCACCAGGATCCCGGCGAAGAACGCCACGACCCGAGCGGCCCGGGGCTCGCAGTGATGCGACCCACGCTTGCGGCAGGTCAGGTCACGGAACGTGTACCCGCAGACCGTGCCACCAGGCGGCGACTTCGGCCGCCACCGGCGGGTGAGTCGGGCCCGGTCAGCCGGAGAGCAGGTCGGCGCCCGGGGTGTCCGGCTCGTCATGGTGGCCCACCTTCAGGTTGGCCCGGTCCGAGGGAGTCCATCCGAAGCGGGATCCGTACTTGGCGGCGACCTCGGCGGCG
Source organism: uncultured Gordonia sp. (assembly GCA_964630585.1). Lineage (GTDB taxonomy): Bacteria > Actinomycetota > Actinomycetes > Mycobacteriales > Mycobacteriaceae > Gordonia. The sequence goes on along the minus strand of CAZVVS010000037.1, from coordinate 463 downwards.
TCTTTCCAGACCTTCCACCACGGGTTGGCCAGGATCCGCACGCCGGTCTTCTCGCCGTTGCGGTTGAACACGGGGTGCTCGGTCACTGCGCCTTCGGCGTCGAGGTGTTCGCGGGCGGTGTCGGACCGGTCGATCGAGTCGCACATGATCGCGAAGGCGTCGACGTCCCAGGGGGTCAGGACGTCCTTGGCCATGAGGTCCGGAGCGAGGCGGGCCCACACCGCCTTGGCTCCGGCGGAGAGGTTGGTCGGGGGCTGGACGTCGCCGACACCGGGGACCGGCTCGTCGTCGTTGATGCGGTCCTTGCGTTCGCCCTTGAGCTTCTTGACCGGGGTCGGTGCCTTGCGCCGGCCGCTGCCTGGACCTCCCACTCGGCACCTCCCGAAGGGCTGCGCGATTCAGTTAGCGGCGTGCTGCCCTTGGTACGCGCGTCCCGGATTTTCTGTCAGCGCGTACGCAACGA
>CAZVVS010000036.1:0-20088 GCA_964630585.1 uncultured Gordonia sp. | reverse complement strand
GCACAACTTCCTCGTCTCCAATGCCGCCGATATCCCCAAGGTGATGGCCGAGGCGTTCTACATCGCCGAGAGCGGACGGCCCGGCGCGGTCCTCGTCGACATCCCGAAGGACGTCCTGCAGGCGCAGACCACGTTCTCGTGGCCGCCGCAGATGGACCTGCCCGGCTACCGCCCGACCACCAAGCCGCACGGCAAGCAGATCCGCGAGGCCGCTCGGATGATCCTGGCGTCGAAGTCGCCGGTCCTCTACGTGGGCGGCGGTGTGATCAAGGCGAATGCGTCGCCGCAGCTCATGGAGCTGGCCGAGCTGACCGGAATCCCGGTCGTCACGACGCTGATGGCGCGGGGCGCCTTCCCCGACGGCCACCGCCAGCACATCGGTATGCCCGGCATGCACGGCACCGTCTCGGCTGTCGCCGGCCTGCAGCGGAGCGACCTGCTGATCGCCCTCGGTACCCGCTTCGACGACCGTGTCACCGGCCAGCTGGACTCTTTCGCGCCCGGCGCGAAGGTCATCCACGCCGACATCGACCCGGCGGAGATCGGCAAGAACCGGCACGCCGACGTGCCCATCGTCGGCGACTGCCAAGCCGTCATCGCCGACCTGATCGAGGCGCTGCGCGCCGAGCTCGCTACCGGTGCCGCACTGCCCGACATGACGGCGTGGTGGGACTACCTCGACGGCCTGCGCACCACGTTCCCGCTCAGCTACGACCGCCAGTCCGACGGTTCGCTGTCGCCGGAGTTCGTCATCGAGGAGCTGGGCAAGGCCGCCGGGCCGGACGCGGCGTATGTCGCCGGCGTCGGCCAGCACCAGATGTGGGCGGCCCAGTTCGTCAAGTACGAGAAGCCCCGCACCTGGTTGAACTCGGGCGGCCTGGGCACGATGGGCTACTCGATCCCCGCGGCGATGGGCGCCAAGATGGCCGATCCCGACCTCGAGGTGTGGGCCATCGACGGCGACGGCTGCTTCCAGATGACCAACCAGGAACTCGCCACGTGCGCGATCGAGGGCATCCCCATCAAGGTGGCGCTGATCAACAACGGCAACCTCGGCATGGTTCGGCAGTGGCAGACCCTCTTCTACGAGGAGCGCTACTCCAACACCGATCTCGCCACGCACTCGCGCCGCATCCCCGACTTCGTGAAGCTCGCCGAGGCGCTGGGCTGCGTTGCATGGCGCGTGGAGTCCGAGGAGGACGTCGCCCCGACGATCGCCAAGGCCCGCGAGATCAACGACCGTCCGGTTCTGATCGACTTCATCGTCGGCGCCGACGCCCAGGTGTGGCCGATGGTGGCCGCCGGCACGGGCAACGACGAGATCATGGCGGCGCGCGGAATCCGACCGCTGTTCGACGACGATGAGGCGGCCGCCGAACCGGCCGCGATCCATGAGGCGATGGTCCTCGGCGCCGACGCCGGGACCCGCGACGCCAAGGAGGCGGGCAAGTGACGACGCATACCCTCTCAGTCCTGGTCGAGGACCGGCCCGGCGTGCTCGCCCGCGTGTCGGCGCTGTTCTCCCGTCGCGGGTTCAACATCGCATCGCTGGCGGTGGGGCCGACCGAGGTCAAGGGCCGCTCGCGGATGACCATCATGGTCGAGGTCGACGACTTCCCGCTCGAACAGGTCACCAAGCAGCTCAACAAGCTGATCAACGTCATCAAGATCGTCGAGCAGGACCCGGCCCAGTCGGTCAGCCGTGAGCTCGTCATGATCAAGGTGCGCGCCGACGCCGCCGAGCGCGGCGAGGTGCTCGAGGTCGTCAACCTGTTCCGCGCCCACATCATCGACGTGGCGCAGGAGTCGTTGACCGTCGAGGCGACGGGCACGAGTGAGAAGCTGGACGCGCTGTTGCGGATGCTCGACCCGTACGGGATCCGCGAGATCGCCCAGTCCGGCGCGGTCACTCTCGGGCGCGGCCCGCGGAGCATGTCCAGTAACCGGTAGGCCCCTGGCATCGGTAGCGCTGCGGCGCTGCGAGACAATCGAATCAACCAACCGGTCGGCACCATCCGGCCACATATCTGAAGGGAACCAACTGTGGCAGTCGAGAAGTTCTACGACGACGACGCAGATCTGTCGATCATCCAGGGCCGCAAGGTCGCCGTCATCGGCTACGGCAGCCAGGGCCACGCCCACTCGCTGTCGCTGCGCGATTCCGGCGTCGACGTCGTGATCGGCCTGCGCGAGGGCTCGAAGTCGCGGGAGAAGGCGGAAGAGCAGGGCCTGACGGTCCTCACCCCGGCCAAGGCCGCCGAATGGGCCGACGTCATCATGCTGCTGGCGCCGGACACCAGCCAGGCCAAGATCTTCACCGAGGACATCGAACCGAACCTCAACGAGGGCGACGCGCTGTTCTTCGGCCACGGCCTCAACATCCACTTCGGACTCATCAAGCCGCCGGCCAACGTCACCGTCGGCATGGTCGCACCGAAGGGTCCGGGCCACCTGGTCCGCCGCCAGTTCGTCGACGGCAAGGGCGTCCCGGCGCTCATCGCGGTCCACCAGGACCCGACCGGCCAGGGCCAGGCGCTCGCGCTGAGCTATGCCAAGGCCATCGGCGGCACCCGCGCCGGCGTGTTGAAGACCGACTTCAAGGAAGAGACCGAGACTGACCTCTTCGGCGAGCAGGCCGTGCTGTGCGGCGGCACCGAGGAGCTGGTGAAGACCGGCTTCGAGGTCCTCGTCGAGGCCGGGTACGAGCCGGAGATGGCCTACTTCGAGTGCCTGCATGAGCTGAAGCTCATCGTCGACCTGATGTACGAGGGCGGCATCGCGCGCATGAACTACTCGGTGAGCGACACCGCGGAGTTCGGCGGCTACCTCTCGGGCCCGCGCGTCATCGACGCCGACACCAAGAAGCGCATGAAGGAGATCCTGTCCGACATTCAGGACGGCACCTTCGTCAAGCAGCTTGTCGCCAACGTCGAGGGCGGCAACAAGCAGCTCGAGGCGCTGCGCAAGGAGAACGCCGAGCACCCGATCGAGGTCACCGGCCAGAAGCTGCGCGACCTGATGAGCTGGGTCGACCGGCCGATCACCGAGACTGCCTGAGTTCCACACCAATCCACCCCCCGAACCGCCCGGCGCAGCAGCGCCCCGGGTGGCTCGGGGGGTGGATTTTCTGTTCTGCCAGAATGAGCGCAAACGCAATCAGCCCAGCGCATGCGGCGCATCAGCCCAGTGCAATGAACCGAGGAGTCCCACCGTGACCGAAGTCAGCCACCCTATGGTTATCCAGGCCCCGCGCGAGCGCGTGTTCGCCTACATCGACGACTATCAGAACGTGCCCGACTACATGTTCGGCCTGAGCCGGTTCGCGCCGACCGGCGACGTGGACCACGGTCTGGACTCGGAGTTCGAGACGGTCATCAAAGTGGGCCCCAAAGAGCTGAAGTCGACGGTGAAATGCGTCGAATGGGTCGAGAACGAGAAGATCAGGCTGGAGTCGGTTTCCGGTATGGGCGCCAACACCTCGTGGACGTTCGCCGACGGCGAGGAGGCCGGCACCACGGTGCTGACCGCGGAGTTCGATTTCAAGCTGCCGGGCGGCATCACGGGCAAGGTGCTCGGTGGACTCATGGGTCCGTTCGTCGATCAGGCGGTCAAGTACACCGAGTCCAAGACGCGGGCGGCGTGTGAGGGCTGAGTCTCTCAGAGAGACCCTCACGAACTTCTGAATCACCCCCGCAGGGGCACACCGATGGGCTTGTAGCAGTGCAATGGCACTGTTACGTTCGTGGCAACTCCTTAGGGAGGAAGTCCAGTTCACAGATAGTGCAATGTCACATGTTGAGTGACACTATCGCCACCAAGCCTGAGGAGGCCGCCCCGATGACCCAGCAGCCCTGGCGTGGTATCCACGTCGCCGCCGCCCTGCCCTTCAACGACGACCTGTCGATCGATTTCGATGCCTGGGCCGCCGAGGTGGCATGGCTCGCCGAGAACGGCATGGACGGCGTCACCCCGAACGGTTCGCTCGGCGAGTACCAGACCCTGACCCCGGAGGAGCGCTACAAGGTCGTCAGCATCGCGACCGAGGTCGCCCCCGAGGGCTTCCGCGTGATGGCCGGCTGCGGTGCCTACGGCGCGCTGGAGTCGGTGCGCGCCGCCGAGCAGGCCGCGCAGGCCGGTGCGCAGTCGATCATGCTGCTGCCGCCCAACACCTACCGCGCCGAGCGTGAGGCCGTCGTCGACCACTACCGCCGGGTGGCCGAGGTGGGCCTGCCGATCGTCGCCTACAACAACCCCCTTGATACCAAGATCGACATGCGTCCCGACCTCCTCGCCGAACTCCACGGCCTCGGCTACATCAAGGGCGTCAAAGAGTTCACCGGTGACGTGCGCCGCATTTACGAGATCAAGGAACTCGCCCCCGAGCTGGACGTCCTGATCGGTACCGACGACGTGCTGCTGGAAGTCGGCCTCGCCGGCGCGGTCGGCTGGGTGGCCGGTTACACCAACGCGTTCCCGAACGCGTGCCGCAAGCTGTACGACCTGGCGACCTCCGGCAACCCCGTCGACGCCGTCGAGGCGCTGGCCCTGTACCGCGATCTGCACCCGCTTCTGCGCTGGGACTCCAAGACCGAGTTCGTCCAGGCCATCAAGCTGTCGATGGACATGGTCGGCCGTAAGGGTGGGATCTGCCGTCCGCCGCGCACCCCGCTGAGCCCGGACATGGCCGCCTCGGTGGCCAAGGCCACGGAGTACGCGATCTCCGCCGGGTACAACTGAGCGGCATGGGCGCCCTGGACTTCCTGACCGCGGCCGACCTCCGCGCACTGGTCACCGAGGCCGACTGTGTCGACCTCCTGGCCACTGCGCTGGCGTCGGGCGCGGTCGACCCCGAGCTCGACGACCCCCGGCTGTTCTCGCCGGCCCCGCGCGGCGAGTTCCTGCTGATGCCGGGCTCCTCGGCGCAGTACACGGGGGTCAATGTGATCACCATCGCGCCGGAGAACCCGGCGCGCGGGAAACCGAAGATCCAGGGCGTCTATGTCCTGTTCGGCAGCGACGACCTCGCGCCGCTGATCCTGATGGACGGGCCGGAGCTCACCCTGCTCCGGACCCCGGCGATCACCGTGCTCGCGATCCGCGAGCTGTTGGCCGTCGACGGCGCCCCGCCCCGTCCGGCGGGTCCGCTGCCCGTCGTCGTCTACGGCACCGGGCCCCAGGCGCTGCGCCACCTGCAGGTGGTGCGCAGCGTCCTCGGTCCCATCGACGCTGCGGTGATCGGGCGACGTCCGCAGGGTGTCGCAGCGCTCGTCGAGCAGGCGGCCGCCGTCGGGCTGACCGTGCGTGCCGGGACCGCCGCGGACGTTCCCGGCGCGGCGGTGGTGCTGACCGCGACCAGTTCACCGACCCCAATCGTCGACGATGCGCTGATCGGTCCGGACACCGTCGTCGCTGCCATCGGCGCGCACAGCCCCGACCGCGCCGAACTCCCGCCCGAGCTGGTCCGGCGCGCTGACGTCGTGGTCGAGGCCCGCGCCGCTGCCCTGCGAGAGTCAGGCAACCTGCTCGGGGCCCGCACCGCGCTTGAATGGGGCGCGACACCGCCGGCCACCCTCGCCGACCTGGTGACCGGTCGCTTTCAGCGGCGCCGGGGTGTCCCGGCCGTGTTCTCCGGCGTCGGGATGACGTGGGAGGACCTGGTCATCGCTTCCGCCGTCTACGACCGCAACCTCGCCACCAGCCTTTCGACAACCAACGCGTAGGAGACCTGTCATGACCGTCACGACACCCACCATTGCCGACCTCGTCGCCGCCGCCGTGACCGCCGGCGACGCCTGGGCGGCCACCGACGCCGCCGACCGTGCCCGCGTGCTCCACGCCGTCGCCGACGCCCTCGACGCCGACGCCGACCGGCTTATCCCGATCGCGCAGCGCGAGACGAATCTGCCGCAGGCCCGCTTGACCGGTGAACTGAAGCGGACGACCTTCCAAATCCGGCTCCTCGCCGACACGGCCGCCGCCGGGGCCCACCTCGACGTCCGCGTCGACCACGCCGATGCGGACTGGCCGATGGGCGCACCGCGTCCCGACCTGCGCCGCACGTCGGTCCCGCTGGGGCCGGTGGTGGTCTTCGGGGCATCGAACTTCCCGTTCGCCTTCAGTGTGGCCGGCGGCGACACCGCGGCCGCGCTGGCCGCCGGCTGCCCGGTGATCTACAAGGCGCACCGCGGGCACCCGGAGCTCTCCGACGCCACGGCCGCAACGGTGATCGACGCCCTCGCCGCCGCCGGTGCGCCCGACGGCCTGTTCGCCGTGGTCCACTCGCAGGCCGACGGCCGCGCGGCACTCGCGCACCCCGACGTCAAGGCCGGCGCCTTCACCGGCGGTATCCCCGGCGGGCGGGCCCTGTTCGACCTCGCGCAGTCGCGGCCCGAGCCGATCCCGTTCTACGGCGAGCTCGGCAGCGTCAACCCCGTCTTTGTGAGCGCTGCCGCGGCCGCCGCCCGTGCCGGGGAGATCGTCGACGGCTTCGTCGGCTCTTTCACCATGGGCCAGGGACAGTTCTGCACCAAGCCCGGCCTGCTCGTGGTGCCGGCCGACTCCGAGCTGCCCGCGCTGCTGGCCGCCGCGACGCTCCCGGACGGTCACAAACTCCTCAACCCGGGCATCGCGGGCGGGCACCACGACACCCGCGAGGCGCTGCGCGGCCGCGACGACGTCGACGTCCTGGCCGGCGGCGGCGGCGAGGTCGACCCACCCTCGCCCACGCTGCTGTCCACCGGTGTCGCGGCGCTGCTCGAGCATTTCGAGGAGATCTTCGTCGAATGCTTCGGCCCGACCGCTCTGGTCGTCACCTACGACGACGAGGCGCAACTGCTCGACGTCGCGCGCGCCCTCGACGGTCAGCTGACCGCCACGCTCGTCGCCGAGGACGACGATGCGATCGTGCCCGCGCTGGCCACCGCGCTGACCCGCAAGGCCGGCCGGATCCTGTGGAACCAGTGGCCCACCGGGGTCTCGGTGACCTATGCGCAACAGCACGGCGGACCGTACCCGGCCAGCACCGCGCCGGGCACCACCTCGGTGGGGACGGCGGCGCTGAACCGGTTCGTCCGGCCCGTCGCCTGGCAGGGATTCCCGCAGCACCTGCTGCCGGGGGAACTGCGCGACGACCAGGCCGCACCGGCCCCGCGCCGCGTCGACGGAGTGCTCGAGGCGTAGCGCCATGCGGACCTCCCACGTGTACCACGCCGTCGACTCGCACACCGAGGGCATGCCGACCCGCGTGATCACCGGCGGCGTCGGCGTCTTCCCCGGCGACACGATGGCTGCGCGCCGCGAATGGTTCATGGCCAACAACGACGACCTGCGCAAGCTGTTGATGCGCGAGCCCCGCGGCCACGCGTCGATGAGCGGTTCGATCCTGCAGCCGCCGACGCGGCCCGACGCCGATTTCGGCGTGCTCTTCATCGAGGTGTCCGGGCTCCTGCCGATGTGCGGGCACGGCACCATCGGGACCGCGACGGTACTGGTGGAGACCGGCATCGCCACCGTCACCGAGCCGGTCACCACGTTGCGCCTGGACACCCCGGCCGGACTCGTCATCGCCGACGTCGCGGTGCGCGACGGGCACGCGGAGTCGGTCACCATCCGCAACGTGCCCTCGTTCGCGGCCGAACTCGACGCGGTGGTCGACGTCCCCGGCTTCGGTGCGATCCGCTACGACATGGCCTTCGGCGGCAACTTCTACGCGATCGTCGACCTCGACGACCTCGGGCTGCCGTTCGACCGCCAGGCGAAGAACGAGCTGCTCGCGGCCGGTCTGACGATCATGGATGCGATCAACGAGCAGAACCGGCCCGTCCACCCGGAGCGGCCCGACATCGTCGGGTGCCACCACGTCTACCTCACGGCGCCGGGTTCGACGGCACAGCACTCGCGGCACGCGATGGCCATCCACCCGGGCTGGTTCGACCGGTCGCCGTGCGGCACCGGCACCAGCGCGCGGATGGCGCAGCTGCACGCCCGCGGGGAACTGCCCCTGGACACCGATTTCCTCAACGAGTCCTTCATCGGCAGCCGGTTCACCGGCCGACTCGTCGAGGAGACGACGATCGCCGGGATTCCCGCGGTCATCCCGACCATCACCGGGCGCGCCTGGATCACCGGCACCGCCCAGTACATGCTCGATCCCACGGACCCGTTCCCGACGGGATTCGAGTTGTGAGAACGGCGGATGTTGTCGTGGTCGGCGCCGGCGCGGTCGGCGCCGCGATCGCGTTCTACGCCACCCGGGCGGGCCTGCGAGTCACCGTCGTCGAGCGCGGCTCGATCGTGTCCGGCAGCACGAGCGCCTGCGAGGGAAACCTGCTGGTGTCCGACAAGGAGGCCGGTCCAGAGCTCGACTTGGCGCTCTACTCGCACGACCTGTGGGCCACCGAGCTGCTCGAGTACGCCGACCTGTGGGAGTTCGACTTCAAGGGCGGACTGGTGGTCGCCTCCACCGAGACCGGGCGCGCCGCACTGGCCGAGCTGGCGGTCCGCCAGCGCGCTGCCGGGGTGACCGTCAACGAGGTGACGCCGGCGCAGGCCCACGACTACGAGCCGCATCTGACCCCCGACCTCGCCGGCGCGGCCTTCTACCCGCAGGACTGCCAGGTGCAGCCGATCCTGCTCGCCGCGCACCTGCTGCGCATGGCGCGCGCGGGCGGTGCCACCGTCCTCACCGGCACCGAGGTGACCGGCATCTCCAGCGGCGGGGGCACCGTGACCGGGGTGCGCACGCCGCACGGCGACATCGTCGCGCCGATCGTCGTCAACGCGGCCGGCGCGTGGGCGGGCGACCTCGCGGCGCTCGCCGGCGTCACGCTCCCGGTGCTGCCGCGCCGGGGTTTCGTGCTGGTGACCGAACCGCTGCCACCCACCGTGTTCCACAAGGTGTACGCCGGCGAGTATGTGGCCAGTACCCAGAGCGGCGACGCCGGCCTGCAGACGTCCACGGTGATCGAGGGGACCGAGGGCGGCACGGTGCTCATCGGCTCGTCGCGCGAGCGGGTGGGCTTCGACTCCACGCCGTCGCTGCCCGCGATCCGGGAAATCGCGGCGAAGGCGCTGCGACTGTACCCGTCGCTGCGCGGAGTCTCGGTGATGCGGAGCTATCTCGGCTTCCGCCCGTACTGCCCCGACCACCTACCGGTCATCGGGGCGGACCCGCGCGTCGAGGGTCTGTGGCACGCCGCCGGTCACGAGGGCGCCGGGATCGGGCTCTCGGTGGGCACCGCAAAGCTACTCGTCCAGGCGATGACGGGGCAGCCCACAGACCTGTCGCTGCGGCCCTTCGCCGTCGACCGCCCGACCCTGCAGGAGGTGTGCCATGTCTGACCACGAACCCCCGACCGTCGCATTCGTTTTCGACGGCGCCGTTATCGCGGCACGACGGGGCCAGAGCGTCGGTGCGGCGCTGACCGAAGCCGGGATCCGCGCCTGGCGTACGACACGGCGCGACGAGCGGCCGCGCGGGCTCTTCTGCGGGATCGGCGTGTGCTTCGACTGCCTGCTGACCGTCGACGGGCGTCCGAATCAGCGCGCCTGCATGGTTCCCGTCGCCGAGGGAATGGTGTGCGAGGGCGGCGGCATCGTGGCGGTGAACGCGCGTGACTGACACGACGACCGAACCGCACCGCCGCGCGGGCACCTACGACGTCGCCGTCGTCGGCGCGGGGCCGGGCGGGCTCGCCGCGGCCGTCGCCGCCGCCGAGGCCGGGATGACCGTCGCCCTGGTCGACGCCGCCCTGCAGCCGGGTGGGCAGTTCTGGCGGCATCCCGACGAGCAGCATCCCGTCGCCCACGAAGGTCGCGGCCAGCACCTCTGGGCGCGGTTCACCGATCTGCGCCGCCGCCTGCACGAGCAGATCGGCAGCGGGGAAGGCGACGGATCGATAGTGCCGCATTTCTCGCGGCAGGTCTGGTTCCTGGAGGCCCCCGAAGAGGATCGCGCCCACTTCGCGCTTCACTTGACGCCGTCGGTCGGCCCGCCGGAAGGTCGCATGCAGGTCGACGCACGGTCGGTGGTCCTGTGTCCCGGCGGATACGACCGCCAGGTGCCGGTGCCGGGCTGGGACCTTCCCGGTGTGATGGCCGCGGGTGGCGTACAGGCCCTGCTGAAGGCGAACCGGAGCGTGGCGGGCATGCGAGCGGTCGTCGCGGGCACCGGGCCGTTCCTGCTCCCGGTCGCCGTGGGCTTGGCGCAGGCCGGGGCGCGGGTGGTGGCGGTCTGTGAGGCCGCGGCGCCCGTGCGCGGCTGGGCGCGCAGCCCCCGGGACGCGGCCGCCGTCCCGTCCAAGGCGCTCGAGGGCGTCGAGTATGCCTATCACCTCGCGCGCCACCGCATCCCGTATCGGACGCGGACCGTCGTCACCGAGGTCATCGGCGATCAGCGCGCCACCGCGGCGCGGCTGGCCCGGCTCAGTGCCGACGGCCGGATCGGCGGACCGCGCGAGCGCATCGATGTGGACCTGGTCGCTTTCGGGTGGGGGTTCACGCCGGCGATGGAATTGGTGATCGCGACCGGCGCCCAGACCACCGTCGACGTCGACGGATCGCTGGTCGCAGTCGTGGACGACCGTCAACGCGCCACCGTCGCCGGGGTGTACGTCGCCGGTGAGGCCACCGGTGTCGGCGGTGCGGCGTTGGCGTTGGCCGAAGGGGAACTCGCCGGGATGACGGTGGCCGCCGACCAGCGGATCGCTGCGGCCACACCGCGACGCGTTCGCCGATTGGCGTCGACTATCACGCGCGGTCGCAGCTTCGCGCGGGCCATGCACACCGCGCACCAGGTGCCGCGTCACTGGGCGGATTGGCTGACTCCCGACACCACGGTCTGCCGCTGCGAAGAGACCACTTACGCCGATCTGTGCGCGGCGCGCGACGGCCTCGGTGCCCGGGACCCGCGGTTGGCGAAGCTGATCGCCCGCCCCGGCATGGGGTGGTGCCAGGGGCGGGTGTGCGGGTTCGCGACCGCGTCGCTAACCTCGCCGTGCGGCCGATCGGGCGTCGCGGACCTCACCCCGATCGCCAAGCGGACGATTGCCGCGCCGGTGACGTTGGGCGAGCTCGCCGGAGAGGTGGGCCGACCCGAGCGTTGCGCTCCCGGCGTCGAGAGTGAGCGGGGGAGTGTCCGATGAGCATCAGCATCACGAACTTGCGGCAGTTCGACAAGGTCAGTCTGCGCGACCAGGTCACCCGGGCGCTGCGAGCCGCGATCATCGCCGGCGAACTCGAGCCCGGCGAGGTGTATTCGGCACCGGCCCTTGGCGAACGGTTCGGGGTCTCGGCGACCCCGGTCCGCGAAGCGATGCTGGACCTGGTCCGCGAACAACTGGTCACAACGGTGCCCAACAAGGGCTACCGGGTCACCGAGGTGGGCGACGCGGAACTCGACGACATCACCGAGTTGCGCATGCTGATCGAGCCGCCGCTGACCGCCAAGGCTACCGAGCTGATCCCAGCGGCCGACCTGCCCGAACTGCGGGCGCTGGCGCAGACCATCGTCGCCGAGGCCGCCGCGGGAGACCTGGTGGCCTATACGGAGGCCGACCGCGCGTTCCACCTGCGGATCCTGCGATACACGGGCAACGACCGTGCCGTCGCGATCATCGCCGGGCTGCGCGCCAACACGCGGTTGTACGGACTGGCGCGACTGTCGGAGTCCGGCCTGCTCGTCGAATCCGCCCGCGAACACAATGCGATCGTCGACGCACTGGAGGCGCGCGACCCGGAACTGGTGGCTCAGCTGATGCGCGCACACATCAGCCATACCCGCGGCCAATGGGCGGCGGGTGACCGACGATGACACACACGAGTGACGCCCTCATCGTCGGTGCCGGTGTGATCGGCAGTTCGATCGCACTCGAATTGGCCCGCGCCGGATACTCGGTGCGCGTGGTCGACAAAGGGCCCGGGGCGGGCCACGGTTCGACGAGCGCGTCGAGCGCGGTCGTGCGATTCAACTACTCGACCTACGCCGGTGTCGCGACGGCATGGGAAGCGGCCCAGTGCTGGCGAAACTGGTCCGAGCATCTCGGTGGGAAGGTGGCCGAACCCCTCGCACGATTCCACCAATGCGGATTTACTTTCCTCGACACCGAGGTCGCTCCTGCGGAGCGGTCGATGACGTTGTTCGACGCATGCGGCATTCCGTACGAGTACCTCGATGCCGAGGCACTCGCGGCTCGGATCCCGACGATGGACGTCGGGCGCTACTACCCGCCGAAGGCCATCGACGACGAGAAGTTCTTCGAGGACGCGACGAGCACGCTCGGCGCGCTGTACACGCCTGGCGGCGGCTTCGTCGACGATCCGCGACTGGCCGCCGCGAACATGGCCGACGCAGCAGTCGCCCACGGCGCGCGCTTCTCCTATCGGACCAGGGTCGTCGGTGCGGTCTGGGAGGAGGGCGTGTGGAAGCTGCAGACTGATCGCGGAGAGACCATCGAGGTGCCGATCGTCGTGAATGCCGCCGGTCCCTGGTCGGGGGCCCTGAACGAACTCATCGGCGTGGGCGACGATTTCACGGTGACGGTCAGGCCGCTGCGGCAAGAGGTCGCACATGTCAGTGCGCCGCCCGGATACAACAGCGAGGACGGCCTCGGATCGGCGATCGGTGACCTCGACCTGGGCACCTATATGCGGCCGGAACCGGGCGGGGGATGGCTGGTCGGCGGCACGGAGCCGGAATGCGACCCCCTCGAATGGATCGATGACCCCGACACGGCAAACCTGGACCGGACGGCCCCGCAGTTCGAGCGGCAGGTAACGCGCGCCGCGCGTCGCCTTCCGGAACTGGGGATACCCAACCGGCCACGCGGCATCGCCGGTGTCTACGACGTGTCGTCGGATTGGGCGCCCATCTACGACAAGACCGATCAGCCCGGGATCTACGTGGCGATGGGCACGAGTGGAAACCAGTTCAAGAACGGGCCGATCGTCGGATGTCTGATGGCGACGCTGATCACCGCGGTTGAGAACGGTGCCGATCACGACGCGGAGCCGGTGCACTACCGCGGCGAGCACACCGGTCTCGACATTGATCTGGGAGCGTTTTCTCGGAAACGTCCCGTCAATCCGGACTCGACCGGAACGGTGATGGGCTGAGCCGCGTCGCAGGATTCACCTCCCGCCGTAGAACGTGGTGCCTATCGGATTCGGCCGGTCGCGTTCTCACCGCCGGTATGGCGACGCTTCGATCGTCCGCAGCATGTAGTCGGCGCAGTTGTCGACCTTGCTGCGCCATGCGTCGACCGCGGCGGCTGGGTCCTTGCAGCGGATCTCGTCGACGATCCGGCGGTCGTCGGTGATGATCTCGGCCACCGGGTACTGGTACTGCAGGCCGAGGACCTTGGTGAACAGGCGCAACTGCAGGGTGAGCTGCACGAACATCCATCCGATCCGCGGCATCGCGGCAGTCCGGGCGAGTTCGTCCTGGACTTCGAGGTCGAGCTTGTACGCCTCGTGCGTGAGCCCGAGGTCGTGGCACACCTCGATCCGATCGAGCAATCCGTCGACGACGGCCGGCACGGTCGCGCCGGTTGCTGCCAGCCGCCGTACGATCGCGGTGCCGAGCAGACCGCGCGCGGTGTAGGTCTCGACCACGTCAAGCGCGACGGGCGCCGGCAGGAGGTAGTCGCTGCCGCGCTGATCGATGATGGCCTCGGCTGCCAACTGGGTCAGGCACTCCGCGGCTCTCCCCGGTGTCATCCCGGTGCGCCGCGCCAGGCTGCGGGACGACAACAGGTCCCCGCCGGTGAGGGAGCCGTCGTCCAGACCGCCACAGATCCCCTCGATGATCAGGGCCAGGTCGCCGCCGGCCGAGTCGGGGACCGCGGCCGTCCATGCCGCGGGCAGGCCCGCCGCGGCCGTGACTGATGCCGCGCGGGCGGGGCGGACCCACGTGAAGCCGTTGCCGTCGGTCCGGCGCACCCGTTGCTGGATCCCTTGCACCTCGGCGAGCTGACGGGCGTCGAGGATGTCGTTGAGCCGGTGTGCGGCGGCGTGCCAGTCGCCCGGGGTCACCGAGTGCACGATGAAACCGGGATGCTGGGCGAGCCATCGCCGCGCGGCATCGTCGAGCGGAACGTCGATCAGCAATGTGACCCGCGGCGCCGACGGGAGGCGTTCGGCGGCGCGATGCAGGACCCGCAGGGCGCGCGGCCCGTCGTCGTCGACGCGGTAGCCGGTGTGGGGGCGGCGCAGCAGCGCCGTGGAACCGACGGTCTCGACGGCGTCGATCATGGCCGGCGAGGGGGTGCCGCCGATCGGGACGCCGCTGGTCCGGTGGAAGCCGAGTGCGCATCCTGACTGTTGCACGTCGACGTACACCAGGACCGCTGTCGAGGTGTCGGGTAGCAGCCGGGTGGCCGGGTCGAACGCGGGGAAGTGCTTGCGACGGATGCGGCTGACGGTGGCCTGGCTGAGCCCGGAGTCTTGCGCGATCATCCGGGTCGACCAGCGTCGCGCCCCGCTGGGCGGGTCGGCCAGTGCGTAACGCAGGACGCGCTCGACGTCGTCGGCCGTGGCCGCCGGGCGCCCGCTGCGGGGAAGGTCGCGTAGACCGTCGAATCCGTCGCGGAGGAATCGGTGCCACCACTTGGCAGCCGTCGAGGGGCTGATCTCAGACCGTCGCGCAGCTTCGGCGATGCCGACATCGGCGCAGTCCAGGACTACACGCGCACGCTGGACGACACCGTGGGGCGCGGTCCGAGACCGGGCCGCGCGGACCAGCGCCTGGCGCCTCGCGGGCGTCAACCCTTCGTCATGCTCAGCCATGCGGCCACACCTACTTTTGACTCACTGTCCGTCACGATCAGGATATGTGTGGAAGCCGTGTTCGTGCAGTGCGATCGTCGCTGTTAAGGCGCCCAGAGCCCGGCGTCACAGACAGCTCGCCTTCGGGAGGCGGTATGGCCGATCCGCTCTTCACGCCCTTCACGATGAAGGGCCTCACTCTGCGCAACCGCATAGTGAGCACGTCGCACGAGCCCGCCTACAGCGACGACGGCCTCCCCAAGGACCGCTACCGCGCCTATCACCGGGAGAAGGCGCGCGGCGGCGTGGCGCTGACCATGATCGGCGGCAGTGCGCTGGTCAGCCCGGAGAGCGACCCGCCGTTCGGCAACCTGCAGCTGTGGCGCGATGAGGCGGTGCCGTACCTGCGGGCGCTCGCCGACGACGTCCACGAGCACGGTGCCGCGGTGATGACCCAATTGACCCACATGGGGCACCGGGTCACCTCGTACACCGGTGACTGGATTCCCGCGATCTCCCCGTCGGGTTCCCGCGAGCCCGCCCACCGGTCCTTCTCGAGGGTGGCCGAGGCTGCCGACTTGGCCCGCATCGCCGCGGAGTTCGCGCAGACCGCGCTGCGGTGCAAGGCGGGCGGACTCGACGGTGTGGAGCTCTCCGCCTACAGCGGGCACCTGCTAGCCGAGTTCCTCTCGCCGCGCTACAACCACCGTGCCGACGAGTATGGCGGGAGCATCGAGAACCGATTGCGCTTCCCGCTCCAGGTGTACGCAGCCGTGCGCGAAGCGGTCGGCGACGACTTCATCGTCGGGTGGCGGCTATCGATCGACGAACTCCGAGAAGACGGCCGCGGGATCGATGCCGACGAGGGTGTGTTCATGTGCCGCGCTTTCGAGGCCGCGGGGGCGGACTTCTTCTCCCTCACCCGCGGCAACGTAGACACCGATGCGGCGCTGGCGAAGATGATCCCGCCGATGTTCACACCGTCGGCGCCACACCTGGAGGTCTGCGGGTGGGTCCGCAAGCAGTTGAGCACCCCGGTGATGCACGCGGGGAGGATCGCCGACATCGCCACGGCGCGGTACGCGATCGCAGAAGGCCTGCTCGACATGGTTGGCATGGTCCGGGCGCTGATGGCCGATCCGGACCTTCCGGTGAAGTCCCAACAGGGTCGGGCCGACGAAGTCCGGCCGTGTGTCGGGGCCAGTCTGTGCATCGACGGGATCTACACCAGCGGCCGGTCCAACTGCATCCACAACCCGGCGACCGGCCGGGAGGAGGAATTGCCGCAGCGGATCACCGCCGTCGAGCCGCAGGACCGCAAGCGCTGTGTCGTCATCGGCGGGGGGCCGGCCGGCCTGGAAGCGGCGCGTGTGCTCGCGTCGCGCGGACACACGGTGTCCCTCTACGAGGCCGCCGACCGCTTCGGCGGCCAGGTGGCGCTGGCCGCTGTGGGTGAGCGCCGGCGCGACTTGATTGGGATCATCGACTGGCGGGTCGCCGAGTGCAAGCGCCTCGGGGTGCGGCTGTTCCGCAACCGCTACGTCGACCCGGATGACGCTGGAGCCCTCCTCGCCGACGTCGACGTGGTGATCCTTGCGACCGGTGGTACCCCGTCATGTGCGGTCGGTGTCCCCGGCGACGACCTCGCCATCGACACGTGGGACGTGATCAGTGGCGCGCGCAAGCTCACCGGCGAGGTCCTCGTGTACGACGACCTGGGCGGGCACCAGGCTCTCGACGCAATCGATGCCCTCATTCGGACCGCCGGTTCCATCGAGTACGTGACTCCCGAGCGCAGCGTCGCCCCGGACGTCGGCGCGTCACCGGCGGTCGGGTACTTCGCGATGATGGCCGACCACGACGTGCAGTCGACGGTCCTGCAGCGCGTGGTCGGCATCGAGCGGCGCAACGGCCGACTCGTCGTCGGGCTCAAGACCGAGGACTCCAAACACGTGCGCGAGCGGGTCGTCGACTCCGTGGTCATCGAGCACGGCACCGAGCCGGACCCCGAGCTGTATGTGGCGCTGGCCCCGTCGTCGGCGAATCTCGGGATGATCGCGCTGCCCGAACTGCTGGCGCGGCGACCGCAACCGCAGGACGCGAACCCCGGAGGCGCCTATTCCCTCTACCGGGTCGGGGACGCGGTGTCGAGCCGCAACATCCCGGCCGCCATCTATGACTCGCTGCGGCTCTGTAGTGCGATTTGACCCTTTCCGCCGGGTCCATCGCCGATGCTGGACCTCCGAGCTCTCTCCCACCGAAGTCGATTCGATCAATCAAAGGAGTCCCGATGTCCACGATCCCCACTGAGCAGGAGCACATCCCATGCCGACATTAGATTCGGCCGAGCCGATCGAAGACCCGGTGATCACCGCCAAGAAGAAGCGATTCATGCTCCGGCTGGTGATCGTGCTGGTCGGCGGTATGTTCCTCGACGGCTACATCCTGGGCATCATTGGACCGGTCGCCCACTCCATCGAGAAGGACCCGAGCTTCACCGCCCTGTGGATCGGCCTGGAGGCCGCGTCGGCGATGATCGGCATCCTGATCGGGTCGCCGGTCGGTGGCTGGCTGGCTGATAAATACGGCCGCAAACCGATCCTGTTCTGGGATCTCGCCCTGTTCACCGTGTTCTCGTCACTGCAGTTCTTCGTGCCGTCCGATGTCCCTTGGATTCTGTTCGCCGTGCGTCTGCTGATGGGTCTGGCCGTCGGTATCGAGTACGCGGTCGGCTGGCCGATGCTCGCGGAGTTCGCGCCGACCGAGAAGCGCGGCAAGTACCTCTGCTTCACGCTGATTGCCTGGTATGGCGGCTTCATGGTGGCCTTCTTCATCGGCTATTACATGGACAAGGCCGAAATCAAGTGGCAATACATCTTGGGTACCAGCACGTTCATCGCATTCGTTCTGCTCCTCGGACGAATAGGGCTGCCCGAATCGCCACGTTGGTTGTGGTCGCAGGGCCGCACGGACGAGGCGCATGGGATCGCCTCCGAGTACTTGGACACCGCCTATGTCACCGACATGTCCAAGGCCGCGAGCGACGGTGTGCGCGGCACGTTCAAGATGCTGTTCTCGCCGGCAGTGTGGCGGTCGACGGTGTTCATGTCGATCTTCTGGATGTGTGCGGTCGCCCCGTTCTTCGCCATCGGTACGTTCGCCGACCGCATCATGGATCAAGTCGGCTTGGAGGGCCTGCTTCGGGGCGTCATCTTCTCCGTCGCCGGCTGGGTCGGCACCATCTATACGACGATGGTGATCGACAGGTATTCGCGCCGTAAGTTGACCGTTCCGACCCAGTGGATTGCCAGTGGAATCCTGGCGCTCGCCGCGCTGCTGATCTGGTTCTGGACCGATGCCAACCAATGGTTCCTGTTGGTGTTGTTCCTGACCTACGCGTTCCTGAGTGCCGTGTACAACACCATGACCACCGTGTACCCGGCGGAGGTGTTCCCGACCGAGGTCCGGGCGATCGGTACCGGTTTCGCCGCGGCCGTCAGCCGGTTGGGTGCGGCGATCGGTCTGTTCCTGACCCCGGAGGCGATCAAGGTTCTGGGCTTGGGTCCGACCCTGCTTATCTGGGCGTGCGTCGGCGTAGCCGGTGCGGTCGTGTCTCAGATCCTCGCACCGGAGACCAGTGGAAAGTCGCTGAGCGAGTTGGCGGCCGACGTCAGTCACTGATGATCGGGAACCGGCGGCATGACACCGATCCGGCCAGGGCCCGGCCCCGGCCGGATCGGTGCGGCCTGAATGCGGTGGAAGCGTGACGATGAGACGCGTGGCGGTGATCGGCGACGTCGGAGGTCACCTCGACGAGTTGCGACGCGAGTTGCGCAACCTCGGAGCCGACGACGAAGGACGGCTGCCGGCCGACCTCGTCGTCGTCCAGGTCGGAGATCTGGTCCACCGGGGCCCCGACTCCGATGGTGTCGTGGCCCTAGTGGACCATTATCTCGTGACCGCGCCGAACCAGTGGATTCAGCTCATCGGCAATCACGAGGTGAACTACCTGCGGGGTCCGCAGTTCTGGTGGGGCGACCTCATCAGCCGCTCGTCGCGACGGAGGCTTCGTCGGTGGTGGCGGCGAGGCCAACTCCGCACCGCGGTCGCCATCGAAACCGACGGGGAGCAGTTCCTCGTCTCCCACGCCGGGGTGACCGAACAATTCTGGCGCGAACACCTCGGCGCGCCGGTGTCCGCCCGGGAGGCGGCGGCGCGGATCAACCGCTTGGCGCGGGTCGGCTGCGACACGCTGTTCGGAGCCGGAAGGATGCTGGACGGCGAGGGGCCCAACCCCATGGCGGGGCCGCTGTGGGCGCACCGGTCCGGGGAGCTCGTCCCCGGCTGGTGCGGTCGGTCGATGCCGTTCAGCCAGATCCACGGGCACAGCGGGTCCCACGGCCCGTGTGATGAACCGGCCACCGTGTACGACGCGGTCGCACACCACGAGGTGACGTCGTTTGAAGGGGGAAGATTGATCGGCATCGATCCCGGGCATCTGGGGCGGGCGACGCAGCAGTGGGCGGCCTTCGTGTTGCCGGATGCGGTGGTGCCCGGTGTCGACTAGCCCGAGCAGCCACGAGGAACTCCTGGAGTTGCTCGGGGATTGCCCTCCGTTCGACTCGATGGCCTCCGACGAGCGTGTGGTTGCCGCCCGGGCGGGGGAATTCCTCGACTTCGGGCCGGGGGAGGTGGTTGTAGACGCTTTCGCCGAGGAATCGTCCGACGTCTACATCGTGGTGTCCGGAGTGGTCAACGTCTGGTTCGACGCCGAGCGGATCGCCGAAGGACCGGCCGACCGGTTCCGAAGCGGCGCGGTCTTCGGCTTCGCGTCCGCCTTGTCCGGCGAGTCGACGGGCCCGCGCGCCATGGCCGACAGCGCGGTGCGTGTGGCGCGCGTGCCCGTGGAGGCGGCGCTCCCGGCGTTCACATCGCGGTTGGGGGTGCGTTTTCTCGCCGATCACATTGGCCACATCCGCCTGCTGCGATCCGCGCAACCGATGTATACCCAGGTGGCCGACCTCCTGGCGCGGGAGCCACTGGTCGTCGCCCCGGACGACACGGTGACCGACGTGGCAGTGCGGATGACTGAGCGCGACCTGCCCTACGCGGCGGTCGATATCGGTGACGGCCAGTTCGGCCTCGTCACCGACGAGGCGATGCGCCGGCTGGTCATCGCGGGGGGTTTGGATTTGGAGACGCCCGCCGCCGAGGTGATGTCCTTCCCCGCAGCGACGGCGTCGCGGAGCATGTCGGCGGCCGACGCGATGATCGAGATGTTCGACCGCGACGTCGAGTTCCTCCTCGTCACCGGTCCGGGGGGGAAAC
>CAZVVS010000035.1:0-20191 GCA_964630585.1 uncultured Gordonia sp. | reverse complement strand
GACGATCGCGCCCGGCGCGATGATGAGCAACACGTAGAGCTGGGGATGGGTGAACACGATGGCCCAGTCGTCCATCGCCTGCATGATCACCGCTTTGACCAGCAGCGCCGACACACCGAACATCACGCCGGCGGCCAACCCGTAGTACAGGGCGCGGTAGTGGTTGTCACTCGCCTTCTCGGCCAATACGACGAGGATCGCGACACCCGCGATGACCGCCGACGTCGCGATGGCGAGGGTCGCGAAGTCAGGGCGCCGCGACGACTGCTCTGGCTGGGCGATCAGCAGGAACGTCACCACGCTGGCCACGAGGATCAAACCCCACACCCACTCGTTGAGGTGCGGATGCCGGTCGTCGGCCCACGCCTCCATCGGCAGTGCGAACAACACGGCCAGCACGATCAGCGGCTGCACCAGCAGGATCGCACCCAGACCGAGGGCCGTTGCCTGCGCAGCGAACCCACCGACGGCGATGACCGCCCCGATCCACCACTTTGCGTTGATGGCGCCCGAGTCCGCCGACTCGCGCTGGCGGATGACCGTACCCAACGCGATGAGAAAGGCGGCGACGATGGCGAGGACCGTCGGAAGCCAGGTGTGCACGCGTCCAATTATCGCCGACGGAGCTCACCGTCGGCGAACCGTCTTCGCATGAGGTTGGCCACGGTGGGCGACCTCAGCGTCGAGGTGCGAGCGTGTAGCCGGGCAATGCGGGCTCCACGGTGACCATTCCCGTCGGGGTGAAGGAGGCGACGACCGCACCGCCGAACGAGCCGGCGAGGTTGCCCGTCGCAGTCGCCGGGTCGACGCCGGGCATGTATTGCTCGCCGCACACCGATCGTGCGATCCGAGCGGGATTCGCCGGACCCGGGTGATCCACCGCGTCGATCCCGAGACGGTAAGCGACCGGGTCGGTCGTGCCGACCATCATGTGTTCGCTGGTATCGCCGCTGCAGATCTGTTGAACGGCGACGTTGGTGCGCTGTCCGTTGCCGGTGGTGAGCGAACTGCTGTTGTTACCGACCGCCGATGGCAGCACCAACTCGTCGAACGTCGTGAACACCTGGGTATAAGAGACGCCGGCAAAGGTCTCCTGCCACGAGTTCACGGCCTGGACCAGCGCAGAGTTGATCATCATCTGCCGCACGGCAGGTTTGCACGGCGCGATGCAGCTCCCGTTCGACGCGAAGGATCCGTGGTTGGGCGTGGCGAGGCTGACCACGTCGTCGACCAGCGGCCGGATGCCCGGCCAGAACCGCAAGGCGAACCGCGGAGAGAGCCCACCCTGGCTGTGCCCGATGATGTCGACCTTCTTGCCCGTGCGGGCATGCAGCGTCCGGACGGCGAAGACTGTGTACTGCGCGCTGATATCGATGTTGTCCACCGACTTGTTGGGCAGCGCGAGCATGCAATACGGGCGTTGCGCCTGGCGCAGGGCGCGCCCCCAGTTCCACTCGTAGTCGGCTGGGCTGGCGCCGGTACCGGGGACGAAGAGGACCGGCTTGTGCGGACTGGTCGCCGTGATCCCATGACACTGCATACCCGCGGCCAGCCGCGCCGCGGGAACCGTCAGCGCCGGCCCCGTCTGGTCGACCGGGGCGAACATCCCGTACGGCATGGTCCGGGGCGGGAGCTGCAACGGGTCGGCCGATGCCGCAGAGGGCACCATCCCGAGCATCAGTCCCATCGCTGCGGCCGCGACCGCCCCTGTCATCCACCGTCGTCGCATCAGAACCTCCTGGAGTGATTCACCTCACTCTAGGGCGGCGGGGTCACCTGCAGTGTCGGTTCCACCTCGGATCCCAAATCGGTCTTGTCGGCCCCACCGCTGGTTGCCGCGCAACGCTGCACCCCAGCCCAGTAGCGCACCCACTTGGAGGAGGACCTGGAAGGTCAGCAACCCGACCACGACCGACGCCGCGGCTCCGAGAGCGCTGGCCCGCCGCGGGTCCCCCACCCAACGGCGGTACCGGCGCAGCGACCACAGCATGAACACCACGTCGACGACGAGCTTGACGCCCACCACCACCGCCACCGGCACCAGCACGTCGGTTCGCCAGGTGATGAGGAAGTAGGCCAGCAGTCCGAGTGCCGTCAGCCCGTAGACCGGTGCCAGCGTGTCGACGGTCTTCACCGGCAGCATCACGGTGCCCAACCGTCCGTAGCGGCGCTCGCCGACCATGGCGCGATACCACCAGTGCGTCTGGAGGAACCCCCCGAACCAGCGGCGGCGCTGCCGGAGGAACGCGGTAACGGTGCCCGGGGCCTCGGTGTGCGCCTGCGCGGCGCCCAGGGCCGCGAACCGCCAGCGCA
The DNA here is from genome assembly GCA_964630585.1 of uncultured Gordonia sp. GTDB lineage: Bacteria > Actinomycetota > Actinomycetes > Mycobacteriales > Mycobacteriaceae > Gordonia. The sequence goes on along the minus strand of CAZVVS010000035.1, from coordinate 17,878 downwards.
GGCCTTGGTCACCGGCGTACCGGTACATCCGGGCCACCAGCTCATAGTCCTCGACCATCGTCGCGGCGTCGAAACCGCCGACCGCCACCACGGCCTCCCGGCGGAACCCGGCGAACGCCCCGGAGATCAGTTGCAGGCAGTCCACCCGCATCCAGGCATAGCGGGCCAGGAAGTTCCGGATGTACTCGTAGGTCTGGAAGTACTGCAGCACCGCGCCACCCACGGTCGGCGCGCAGACCGGGGTGATGACACCGGTGACGCCGACCAAGTCGGGGTCGGCGGCGAAGGCGGTGCGCACCGCGGCGAGGGCACCGCAATCGAGCACAGTGTCGGCGTCGACGGTGAGCACGACGTCGGCGGTCGTGACCAGCAGCGCCGCATTCAGCGCGGTCGCCTTACCGCCGTGTGGCAGAGGGAGCACGGTCAGGCGTACGTCGCCGAGCAGAACCGGCGCTTCGACGGTCAGCCCGAACTCACCGTCGAGCCATGCCGCGGTGTCGTCGGTCGAACCGTCATCGGCCAGGACGATCTCATCCGGTGGATCAGTCTGATCCAGCAAGGCCGCGATGGTCGCCGGTAGAGCCGCGGCCTCGTTGTGCGCAGCGATCAGCACGGCGACGCTGACCCGCTGCGACGAGTCGCCGGCCGGAGCGACGGGAGTGGCAGTGGAGCCCGGGGCATTGGGGATGGTGGCAATCGACGGCGCGGTTGTCTTGGCGATCTGCCAACCGGTGAAAACCTGAAGCCCGACGTCGTACATCAGATAGCCCAGCCCCAACGACCAGGCAAGCAATCCGCCGCGCCCCCACACCTGCACCAGCAGTCCCGTCCAAACGACCAAGACCAGCACGCCGACGAGCACACTGGCCAGCGGTGTCGCGGCGGAGTCAATCGCGACGACGCCCGGGTCAGCGACCGACCGAGACTGTCGGTCATGGCGCCCATTGTCCTTCAGCCGACCGCGTTTCGTCGGTTACGCCTATCGCGGAGTGAGGGTGATTCGCGACGTGACCGTCGGATCGCGCGGGATGTGGACGACGTAGGCGATGCCCTCATATCCGTTTCCCTTGCGCCAGAAGTCTCGGCGCGTCGTGTCCAACGCGAGGATCCAGCCGCCGCGCGACGTCGGGTGGATGTCGTACCAGGTCTCATCGGCGGTGGCGTACATCTTGTTGCCCACGACGTGTGCCGCATAGGTCAAGACCACGGTGTCGTCGCGGCCATACAGCTTGTATGTGTACCAACCCGAGTTGATCGCCGCCTGCGCCGGCGGCGCCGTGGCCATCCCCGCACCGATCGCGAGAAGTGCTGCGGCCAGCACCGTCGTCGCGATCCGCCTGATCTCCTGCATTCCGCCCCCTCGTGGCATTGGTCGTTTCCAGACGTTACCGGCACGCGAGAGGGCGCGGTGCCCGAATCACCGCCCGCCCCGTTGGCGACAGGGGTTCTCGAGCGCACAATGGGGTGATGGCGGAGTCACACGTGCCGTCGTTCCACTCCGACGGGGTGGGCCAAGACGGCCAGGACCTGCTGATCATGATGCTCGATCAGCAGGCCGAACTACCGAGCGTCCAACGGATGCGCGCGTGGGCGGCGCAGGTGCTGGCGGTCAGTCCTGGGGAGCGCGCACTCGACATCGGATCGGGCACGGGGTCGGAGGTGTTGGCGCTCGCGAAGGCCGTCGGACCGTCGGGAACAGCTGTCGGCGTCGATCCCAATCCGGCCATGGTCGCGGCGGCATCCTCGCGGGCGGTGGGCTCGACGGCTCGGTTCGTGCAGGGCAGTGCATACGAGCTGCCGTTCCCGGATGACACTTTCGACGCGGTGCGCTGCGAGCGCGTTTTCCAGCACCTCGACGATCCGCACGCGGCGACCGTCGAGATCGCCCGCGTGCTACGCCCGGGCGGTCGCGCCATCCTGATCGACAGCGATTGGGACACCGCGATCATGCACCCGATCTCGCCGGAGATCTCCGGCGCGTTGAGCGCGGCGCAGGCCGCACGCACGCCCAACCGCAGGTCGGGGCGCCGCCTGCGCGGATTGATGGCCTCGGCCGGGTTCATGATCGACGACATCGGCTCGGAGGCCGTCATCTTCGACGCGCTCACCTCCGCACCGATGTACGCCGCCCAGCTCGAGGCAGCGGTCGACGGCGGGATCATCACCCGTGCCCAGGCCGACCAAGCGGCGACGGAAGTGGAACACGGACTCGCCACCGGCGACTACCTGTTCTGCGTCACCATGTTCGCCGTCCTCGGCCACTTGACCTGAATGCCGGCGCCGCGCGCCGCGATTGTCATCAAGCACCGCCGATCAGCGGCGCACGACGAGAACGGCGGTGCGCGTCCGAGGCTGGACGCGAGTCAGGCGACGTTGAGCGTCGTACGGACCGGTGTCGGCTCGACGGTCAGGTCCAAGACCGGGCAATGCTCGTCAACGATGCGTTGCAGTTCGCGGTACTGCTCCTCGGTGGCTGGGCCCTCGATGTCCACGGTCACCCGGATCTCCTGGAAACCGGGGCGGACCGTCGGGTTGAGGCCGAAGAACCCGTGCACGTCGAGATCGCCCTCTGCCGAGGCACTCAGGCTCGACACCTCGATGCCCAGGCGCTGCGCCCAGAAGCGGTACGTGACGATCTGGCATGACAGCAACGCCGAGAGATAGTACTCGACGGGTTGGGTGCCTCTCCCCCGCCGCCAAGCGCGGCCGGCTCGTCGACGTGGACGCGGCGGGTGCCGACGGTGATCTCCGAGCCCACCGCTCCGACCGGCTGCGCCTGCGCGTCGACCACCAGCACGGCGGCCGACGGATTGACCTCCACGGCCGCCGCTGTCGCACTGGCCAGCGCGTTGAGGCCGCCGGTGTCGGGAATGGGATGAAAGGTTGCTGTTGTCATGGGCGTCACGTTAGGACTGGTGGCCCGCGGGTTGAAGGTTTGCAGTCCCACCGATTCTGACGCCACCCGTACTGAGAATTCGCCCATGGTGACCCGCAATGGGGAAATCTTCCCTTCGCCCACCAGCACGGGAGCTGTCTCAGCACGCGGCGCGGCACCGTGGGTTTGTCAGAGGGCGGCGCTAGCGTTTGAGTCATGGGATATTCCGCCGAGTTGGAGCGCCTGGTGACGCTGAGCCGCCGCCAGATCGAGACGGTCTGCGCCGACGAGTCGCAGCTCCCGGGATTCATCGAGCTGTGCCGCGAGAAGTTCGACGAGCACCTCGCCGAGTACGACGACTGGCTCGACGACGACGAGAACCAAGCACACCTGCATTGGCAGGAGGCGGTCGCCTGGCGCGAAACGGCGGCACTGCTGACCACGATGTCGCAGGGGCCCGACGCCCACCGGCGCAGCGCGTGAGCCGCACCCTGATCCTCCTGCGCCACGGCAAGTCCGGCTATCCACTCGGCGTCGCCGACCACGACCGTCCACTGGCTCCCCGCGGCGAACGTCAGGCCACACTCGCCGGGCAATGGATGCGCGACGAGGGTCTCGACGTCGACGCGGCGCTTTGCTCTACTGCCCTGCGCACTCGCGAAACACTGGCACGGACCGGCGTATCCGCCCCCGCACAGTTCATCGGCGACCTGTACGGCGCCTGGTCGTCGGAGATCCTCGAAACGATCCGTGTCCACGCGCCCGAATCGGCGCACACCCTGCTCGTCGTCGGCCATGTGCCGGGAATGCCGGCCACTGCCGCCGACCTCGATCCCGACGCCGGTGTCCCCGAATTCCCGACGTCCGCCTACGCCGTCTTGACCGTAGGGGTGCCCTGGGCCGAACTCGGTCTCGCCGTCAACCCCGGCTGCCACCTAGTCGGCGTCCGCATCCCCCGCTGACTCCACGTTTCCAACCCCGCACGACGGTTTCCAACACGGATGAGCGACGCGCGGTGTTGGAAACAAGTGGCCGCCAGAACCCGAACGCGACCCGGTCGACGTCCACATCCCCCGACAACACCCCGGGGCCTAGGATTCCCCCATGCTGATCGTGACCACCAATGACATCCCGGGATACCGCATCGACGCCGTCCTCGGCGAGGTGATGGGCATGACCGTGCGCTCGGCGAACATCGGCGCCAACTTCGTGGCAGGGTTTCGCGCGATGGGAGGTGGCGAGGTTACCGAATACACGAAACTCGTCTACGAATCGCGCCAACAGGTGATGCAGCGGATGTGGGAGCAGGCGATCCAACGCGGCGCGACCGCGATCGTCGGAGCCCGTTTCGACACCGGATCGATCGGCACCAGCTTCTCTGAGGTCTGCGCCTACGGCACCGCCGTCGTCGCAATCCCCATTCCCGCCGGCGAACCCGGCGCTACCCCGCAGTCGGCGGCCGACGCCCAGGCCCGCGGCTGAGGTTTGCCATCGGTGAGGAGTGGGTATCCCGAGCCTGTCCGCAAAATCAGGCACAAGGAGGTCGCAATGCCGAAATGCGACAGGTGCGGGAACGACTATCCGCACACCATGACCATCACCATCAGTTCTGGACCCAAACCGACGACCGGCGTGTACGACAGCTTCGAGTGCGCAATCGACGCCTTAGCGCCGCGCTGCGCCCACTGCGGCTGCACCATCGTCGGACACGGCGTCGAGGCCGACGGCACCCGATTCTGCTGCGCTCATTGTGCGCGCGAGATGGGTGCGACGGGCCTCGTCGACCGGGCCGGATCGGGCACCGACGCGGGATCCGACGTCGCCAACCAGGCCGGATCGCGCGACGAAGACGTCGACTTGTCGGCCATCACGTCCGTTCGGGGGTGACACCATGCATTCCACGAAAGCACTCGGCCTTTTCGGATATGTGCTGGTCCTAATCGGGATCGGCGCAATCGCGGTCTGGCTCGCACTCGCCGCTCAGGACCACGAAGCCGCCTTCTGGACGGGAATCGGGGCGATTCTCACGACGGTTGTCGGCATTGGCGCGATCGTCGCCAGTCGGCTCATCCTGACCTCCGGGCGCAAGATCCACGACCGCACCGAGGAGGACCCGGTTCAACCGGAGGTGACTGAAGAGGAGGCCGCCGAATATGAGGCGCACTACCACGGCGGGAACCCACACGAACAACGACGGGAACCCACCCGGTAATGGTCACCTATGCCGCGTCTGAGCGGGTCTACCGTCCACAGGCCGACACCATAATGCTGGTCGGTGCTCTGCGGCGAATGTCGACGTTGAGGGGTGCGCGCGTCGTCGACCTGTGTACCGGCTCGGGCATCGTCGGCGTCGCGGCTGCACTGTTGGGTGCTCGCGAGGTCGTCGCCGTCGACACGGAGCCGACTGCCGTCGAGGCGACGCGCGCGTTGGCGGAGCGCAAGGGAGTGGGAAGAGCGGTCACCGCGCTGCACCGCAGGATCGCCGATCTGTCCGATCCGGCTTACCCATTCGACGTCATCACGGCCAATCCGCCATACATGCCCGTTCCGACCGATCCGTCGCCACACCTGCACCCGCCGGGTCCGAGCCATTGTTGGGACGCCGGCCCAGACGGACGCGACGTTCTCGATGAATTGTGTATGGCCGCGCCGAAACTGCTGGCCGCCGCCGGGACGCTGCTGCTGGTGCAGTCGGAGGTGGCCGACATCGTCCAGACCCGGCGAAAGCTGCATATCGCCGGAATGAACACCCAGCTCGTCGACGAGGCTCTCGTCCCGTTCGGCCCGGTCATGGCGGCTCGCGCGTCCTGGCTGCGCACCGAGGGCCTGATGGACCCGGATTCCGCAACTGAGCGGCTCGTCGTGATCGCCGCGCAGCGCCGCACCTGCTGAGCCGACCGATGGTGACTCCATCACCCGACTCGGAACCGGGCGACCGGCTCACCCCCGAGCCGACGGCGGTGCGGATGGTCCGCAGCGGCCCGGTACTGGTGGCCGGGCCCGTCAGGATCACCCTTCCCAACGGGAGTGTCGTCGAGTCCGACCGGTTCCGCGTCGCTCTGTGCGCCTGTGGCCGTAGTCGCATCTATCCCTTCTGTGACACCAGCCATCGCCGACGCGGGTCTTGATTCGAATCTCGACGGCCCTGCTGAGTCGAGTCTCGACTCACTGCGCGCACACCACCGGTCTCATTGACCGCCATTCTGATTCACGACCACCTGCCCAGGAGATGGTCGTCGATGCGATCCTCCACGAACTTGAAGCAACCGATACCGAACGCCACATCGGCTTCGAGGTCGGGTTCCTGCTCGATCAATGCCTCCACGACGTCGAGCCGCATCACCTGCTCGTGCACAGCGTCGGCCTCGACGTGTTCGCGGTAGAAGATCTGGCAGGCTGGCGGTGCACCCAGCCGCTCCAGCCCCCGCAGCAGCCGCCGTGCACCCGGCGACGAGGTGATCTCGGTCGCCGCCAAATGCCCCATGATCGCGCCCCGGTGGGCTCGGTGCAGTCCCAGGTAAGACATGACGTTGGGGGCGAGCATCGCCACCGCCGGAGCCGATTCCACGCAGCCGAGATAGTCGCCGGACAGCCCGGCCGCCGTCATCAGGCAGGCGAACAAGTCCTGGTGGATGCTGTTCCCGTGCCCGGCGCCGTACTCGTCGAATTCGACTGCCACCAGTGCCGCCTTGGGGAAGCCGTGCAGCCGTGGGATGGCCCAGGCGTGCGGGTCGGCCTCCTTGAGTTGGTAGATCGACCGCAGCGCGAAGTATTCCTGGAACTGCTCCCACGTGCCGTCCTCCGACAACACGTGCGATGCCCCTCGCGCCTCCACGTCGTCGACTGCCAAACCGTCCATCGCAGCGATCGCGCTGTCGGGCACGACGACATCGCGCCGCAACGCACCCGCCAGCACGCGTTCGACAGCGGCGCGCAGTGCCAATAGTTCCGGGTCCCACTCCCATTGCGCCGCAACGCCGGCGAACCCGCGGTAGTGCAGCTCGTAGCAGACCAGCAAGGCCAGTTGCAGATCCTCGCCATACGGATCGAGGCCGGCGGGATCCCCGTCGCCGAGGGCGGGCACCCCGGACCCGGGGTCGGTGCGCAGCACGTCGAGCACCACTCGCGAGAGCGGTCCGCGCGGCTCCGGCAACCCGGGTGCCCTCACGCGCGGTCACCATCCAGAGTGACGTCGCGACGCTGATATCCGGGCGAGAGGTTGAGGACCGAGTTGTCCTCGTCAAAGCGGACCACATCGTCCCAGTCGACGACGAAGCTCCCCCTGTTCAAGAACATCAGCAACGCCTTGATCAGCCAGGGGACGGCCATCCCGGTCCGTTCATAGCCCAGAAACGACGACCACACGCGGGGCGCGACGATGACTCCGACCACCACGAGATCGCCGTCGTCCTCGATTCGCAGATCGCCGACATAGCCGACGCCGGCTCCCTCGCACTCGACCCGGGCGCTGATGAGGCTCGACGAGATCATCGTCGCGCTCCCGGGATCTTGTCGATGATGTGTTCACCAACCCAATCCTCGGTCCAACTGAGCGACAACTCCTCACGCGTGGCTGTCAGGCCCACCACGGTGCCGATGTGGCCGATGTCGTCTGCGTCGATCCGATCCAGCAGATCGACCCGCGGGACGCCGGAACTCAAACGGTTCAGCAGGGCCCGACCGGTGAACAGCGCGGCGATGCGCGGGCGCTGCCCGTCGGAGATCTGCACCTCCTCGACAACGCCGACCGGGAAGCCATCGGCATCGATGATCTGCCGGTCGAGCAGGTGTGTCCGCAAGTCCATGCGGCGATGGCGCAGCCGTGTGCTCATGAATGCCGATTACCCGGATGAGGCGTGATCCAAACTCCGCGAGTTTGGATCGGGCCGCAGCAGGGTATCCCGCTGTACTTGCACCCCAACGAGGAGATCGACATGATCATCGAACCCGGCAAGACCCTGGTACTCGCGGAGGCCGACGGGACCCGTGGCAGCGCACCGGCGGCGCACCGGCTGCACATCCACTACACGGTCCGCGCGGTGCGGCACTACCCCATCGACTTCGCCGAACTCGAGCCCGTCGGGGGTGGCAAGATCCGTACCGCCACGATATCGATGTTGGAACGACTGGCCTCCGACGCCGAATCGTTCAGCCAAGGTTCGCCGAGGGGCTGAGAGACGGCGAGACCGGCACCGCCGTGCGTGGTCGTGTCTCGCCACAGCCGGTCACCCTCCTCCCCCCGTGATCACCAATAGCGGTACGGCCGCGAGCGCCACGACGACGATGATGACGAGGAAGACCAGTCCGGCGGCATTCGCCACTCGGCCATTCACCTCTTTGCCCATGTATTCCGGATCGTTGGCGACGATGAGGATCGGTAGGTAGGTCAACGGCAGGGCAATCGCCGAGAAGACGACGGAGTACTCGGTGAGCTTGATCGGGTCGACGCCGGTGAGCAACACCAGCACGCCGGCGACTATCGACACCAGCAGTACGAGGTGGAACCGTGCGGCTTCCCGCGGTCGCCGCGACTTGCCCCAGGACCATCCGGCGTACTGGGCGATGGTGTACCCGGTGGACAGCGCAGTCTCCAGCGAGGCGCCCATCGTCGCCGCGGCGATTCCACCGATGGCGATGGCCACGCCCAGTGTGCCGATCGCTTGCGCCACGGGCAGGACCACCTGGGACAGCGAGGTCACGCCGACGTCGATCGGCGCCAGAGCGAAAGCTGCGCACCCGGCGATCGCGACAGAGAGCATTCCGCCCAGTGGGAAACCCACCAGCACGTTGGCGCGCGCCGTACTCAGGTCGCGCGCCGTCCACCCTTCCTCGACAGCACCCGACGAGAAGAAGAACACTTCGTAGGGGGTCATCGCTGCGCCGAACAGCGCCACGACGAAGTACCAGTAGGTCGCGACGGACTCCTGCTTCGGGATCGCCGGGTGGGTGATGGCGTGAAGGACGTCACCCACCGGAGGAGCGAGAACCACGAAAGCGACCGCGAAGACGAGCATGCCGAGCCCGAGGAGCCCGGCAACGTTCTCCATGATGCGGAAGCGCACCCGCCACAGGATGATCCACACCACGAAAGCGGCCACGGGGAGCCACATCAACGGCCCGACGCCGGTCGCCAGCTGGAGCGACAGCATCAGCCCACCGAGTTCAGCGGTCAGAGTCAGGCCTGTGACCGCGACCGACCCCAATAGATTGGCCGCGCCCAAACGCGGGCCGAGGCGCTCGCGGATGACTTCGAAGGTCGCGCGCCCACTCACCGCGGCGACACGGCCGGCCATCTGCGCGAACAGGCAGATCCCGATGACTCCGACGGGGATCACCCAAACCAGCGAAAGGCCGAACCGCGATCCGACGACGGCGTTGGTGACGATGTCACCGATGTCGAGAAAGCCGCCGATCGCTGTGAGGACGCCCAGCGCGACGCCGAACACCTTGCGCATCGACCTACCCCGTCGGCAGCGGCGCCGTCGGATCGTCGGACAACCGGTTCAAGCGGTCGACCGCAAACGCGAGTCCCGGTTGTAGACGCGCGACCACCGTCGGCCCGTCAACGATGGCTGATCTGGCCCGCGCCAACAGTCCACCGGCGGCTGCGGTTTCGACCAGTGCGACATCGCGATCCGACCAGATGCCGGCCGCATCGAGGGCAGCGATGGCACTGTAGGCGGCGACTGCCTCGCCGACCATGTCGGTGAGGAGCACTCGAACCTGAGGCGTTCCGAGGCGGCCGGACGACCACAATTGCAGGGCCAGTTCGGCCGATGCGACGGCGGCGGCGGCCTCCCCGGTCTGGCGGGCCAGTTCACCGCGGAGACTGCCGGGCGCCCGCCCACAGCCTGCACCGACCAAGGCCAAGCCGATGATCGTGCTCACCATCAGGCGCCGAGCGCCGCTGCCCGCCATGTGTCTAGAGACGGGTCGCCAACAGCCGTTTACCCAGCTCCGCACCCTTGCGGCTGTCGGACTGGGCACGGCGGAACAGGTCCGCGGCCTCGGCGTCGGCGTCGCGGTCGGCGTCGGCTATGTAGGTCTCCATCCGCAGTGCATTGGACAAGCACTCCTCCGTGTAGCGGATGAGGTTGTAGGTCCTGTCGCGCGTTCCGGTCATTTCGCCGGTTTCCACGGTCGTCATCGATCCTCCTTCGATATCGGCATCCGACAGCTCTGTCGAGTGCGCCACGGGTCGACGGTGTTCCCGTCGACGAGGAGGATTGCCGAAACCACCGCGGTTCAAACACCACCGCGTGCGAATCGATCTAGATGGCGGCCAACCGCGCGCCCACTGCGTCGACTGCCTCTGTCAGGCAATCGAATACCGGGATCATCCGGTCGAGGCCGGTGGCACGGATCGGACGGGACACGGCACGCCGCCCGCTCACCGTGAGCAGACCGCCGCGATTGGTCAAGGTTCGTGCAACGTCATACAGGACGGCCAGACCGTCGGCGCCGAGAAAGTCGACGTCAGTCCCGTCCAGCACCACTCGCTCGCACCCTGTTTGGAGAGCGGTGGTGAGGTGCTTGACGAAATCGCCAACACCGGCGGCGTCGACCGTGCCGGTGAATGTCGCGAGAACGGTGTTTCCAGCGACGGCAATGTGGGCATCACATGTTCGGGAAGGCCGCGTCGTGTCCTGCTGGAGGGCGTCACCGATGGAGTCGCAGACGACTGTTGGTTTAACAAGATCGGGCATGTCCAAACCTCCGAAAAGGTGGGTCCCGGGGCGGCTGTGCTGTTCAACCGCTTCTCTGACCATACCAAACCCGGCCCGGCCCGACTAGGCGACGAGGCACTCGCCTACCATCGTTCACCGAGCCCAACACCCTACGACCTGGGGTTTCAGAGGACCAAGTCTCGGGTACCCGGATTTCGACCACGTGCTGCAGCGCACCTCGACCACGCCTTGAGAACAGGAGGGAACCCATGGTCGACTTCATCGATTCTCGGCCCGTCACGCCGCCCGAACCGACTCCGCCGACGCCGAGAGCGCCGCAACGCGAGCCGCAACCCCCACCGCCACTCGAGCCGACCCCGATTCCACGCCCGGCGCCACCACCTCCCCCGGCGCCGGGCGAACCGCCGCGTCCCCCGGCACCCGGCGAACCTTCACCACCGCCGCGGGGCCCCGAGCCGCCGATCCCCGAGCCACGGCCCACCGTTATCTAGCCGTATAGGGGCCAGCGCCTGCTGTCTCCCCGAGTACGCCGACGCGACGTACGCTTGCGTCATGACTCGGCCACCGCTCGAGGCGGCCGCTGCGCCGCGACCGCCTTCTCGCGTCGGGCAGTTCTGGTACTACTTCGACGACGACCGCTGGGTCTGGTCGGACGGCCTCGCCGCCATCCACGGCTATCCGTCGTCCGATGCCGTGACTCCGACCAGGGAACTGATGCTCGCGCACAAGCACCCCGACGACAAGGCGCGCGTCGAGCAGCTCATCGACCACATGCGATCGGCACGCCGCGCATTCAGCGGTCAACACCGGGTCATCGATGTGGAGGGGCGGGTGGTGCCCGTCGTGGTGGTCGCCGACACGTTCACCGACGAGACCGGGCAACTCGTCGGGACCACGGGGTTCTATGTCGCCCTAGCCCCGTTACCCGACGACGGCCATCCCCCAGTCGACTTTGAGACGCAACAGACCGTGCAGAAGAGGGTCGATGAGGTCGTCGACCGCCGGGCGGTGATCGAGCAGGCCAAGGGAGTGCTCCGACTCGTGTATCGGCTCGACGACGAGCAGGCATTCGACCTCCTGACGTGGCGCTCACAGGAAACCAACACCAAGGTGCACGATGTCGCTGCGGCGATCTGCCAGAACCTCGCGTCGGTCGAGATCCCCTCGGAGACCCGCGCCGCATTCGACCACCTCTTGCTCACGGCGCATGAACGTGAGCTCGAGACCGATGCCTGACCGCGACGGTCAGCCGGGAACGATCTCACCGCCGACCGGGGCGAGGATCTGTCCCGAGTAGTAGGACGACAGCTGCTCGGCGGCGAAGAAGACATACGACGGTGCGACTTCGTCAGGTTGGCCGGCCCGCCCGATCGGGGCCTGCTCACCAAAATCCTCGACCTTCTCAGCAGGGAAGGTCGACGGGATGAGCGGGGTCCAGATCGGTCCGGGTGCAACGCAATTCACCCGAATCCCACGGTCGAGCAGCGCCTGGGCCATGGCGAAGGTGAACGCGTTCACTGCGCCCTTCGTCGCCGAGTAATCGATCAGATGCGCATTGCCCCGGAGACCGTTGATGGAACCGGTGTTGATGATCGAGGCTCCACGCTCGAGATGCGGTAGGGCTGCGCGGGTGACGTGAAAGAAGCTGTCGATGTTGACCCGGAAGGTGTGATCCCACTGATCCGGCGCGATGTCGAGGAAGTCGTCAACCGGCGACTGGAATCCGACGTTGTTCACCACGATGTCCAGGCCGCCGAGGTCGGCGACGGCGCGCTCAACGGCGTCGACGCAGTTGTCCGCCTCCGCCAGGTCGAGGCGGTAGACGCGGCAGTCCCGGCCGGCATCCCTCACCAGTCGCCGCGTGCGCTCGGCGTCATCGGCCTCACGCTCGGACAGGTGCACGATGGCGACGTCGGCCCCCTCTTTGGCGAAGGCGATTGCCACGGCCCGCCCGATCCCCGAGTCGCCTCCGGTGATCAAGGCGCGCTTGCCCTGGAGCAGCCCGGCTCCCCGGTAGTGCGTCATCTCGTCGCACGGCTGCGGCGACATCTCCTCGGTTGCCCCCGGAAACGGGGTGACGCCCTCCACAGGTTGCCTCATTCGCTTCGCCTCTCGTCTCTCGTCTCTCGTCTCCAACGATGGTCATCGGGAAATGAATACCCGAGTTCGGTCTGGGCGAAACCGGCGCGAAAGGAACGACTCGCCGGAGGCGTGTTCCGGCGAGTCGTGGTGCCTGCGATAGGTCCGGTTAGAGGTTGTCCTCTCGGCGCATCTGCTCGCGCTCCTGGCGCATGTGTTCCATGCCAGCCTCACGGTTGGACTGGCCCGCCTCCTTCTGCGCGCGGCCCTCCTCTTCCAGGTGCTCGCGATTGGCGACGGCACCGAAGGTCTCCTTGACCTTGCCCTTGACGGTATCCACCGCACTCTTGATGATTTCGTTCGTTGCGTTATCGTTGTCAGCCATCGGCAACGTCACTCCTTTCGGTTGTCACGATGGACTCCCTGCCCATCCACCCCTCGGATTACCGTCAGGACGAAGAGTCAAACAACGACGCTCACCGGTCGAGCCGATTGCACAAGACTCGCAGGGCTTCGCGCACACTCTGGGCCACCACGTCATCGGGGTCGCCGGTGAAGTCGAGCATGAGCGCGTCGGCGATACCGCCCTCGGAGATCCCGATCCACACGGTGCCCGGCGGCACATTCTCATCCGGCACCGGACCGGCCTCGCCGGTCAGGGCGACGGCCAGCTCGGCGTGGAACATCACCGACGCGGCCCGGGCCATCTGCCGTGCGGCTTCCTCGGTCACCACCGGCGGGCCGTCGACGCCGAGCAACTCCGCTTTGACCCGGGGCTGATAGGCGACTATCCCGCCGCGAAACCACTCGTCGGCATTCTTGCCGCGCGCCAGCCGCGCGGCAAGCTCTCCCCCGGTCAATGATTCCGCGACGGCCAGATGCCAGCCACCGGCCAAGGCTCGTGCAGCGATCGCGTCGACCTCCGTCGTGATGGAGTCACTCGAATCGGTCATGGAATCACCTCACGTGCTCGGCCCGCCGTGTGCCGAGGCCGGCCCGATCGCCTGGGGTGGGCGGAAATCGGTGTCCGCCCGCTCAGCCGCGACTACGCGCCGAAGCACGGTCGTTGGCACGCTTGATCGCCGACACCAGCTCGGACTTGTTCATCTTGGAACGCCCGGAAATGTCGAGGCGCTTGGCGACGCCGTATAGGTGGTCCTTGGTCGCATTGGCGTTGACTCCCTCCGCGCTGCGGCCGGACGGATTCGGACCGCCGCTGCGGGCGCGCTCGTCCGAGGGACCTCGGCTGTCCTTCGCCTCCCAGTGGTCGCCGATTTTCTCGAAGGAGTGTTTCACGGCGCTATAGGCGACTCGGTGGGCGCGCTCCTCGTCGTCGTACTCGTCAAGCGCGGCGTCGTGGGCCTTGGCGAACGTGCGTTGCGCCTTCTTCGACGATCGGGCGATCGTCGATGGCAGCTCCGACCTCTTGGGCTTTCCGCTATTGGTCATCTTGGGCATGGACTCCAACCTCCTCGCACCGACGGTGTGTCAACTCGGTGAGAACCGCATTCCCACTGCACGGCAACGCCAAACATCGGCCTCGGTGCACACGGCTCCCGCCGTCGCTGTGAGTCACCCCCTCGTTTGGCGGTCGACGGACCGGGGTAGTCCGCAGGAATGACCATCGACACCATGCCCACCGTCGCCGCGACCACCGATTCGCTGAGCGCCATCGCCCTCATCTGCACACTGAAGCCGTCGCCAGCCGCATCGAGCACTGACCTGATGGCCGGCCAGGTGCTAGCCTCACTGACCCGCCACGGCGTGGGCGAGACCACGGCGATCCGCGTAGTCGACCATGCGGTGTCGCCTGGAGTGGAGCGCGACATGGGGAGCGGCGACGATTGGCGGCCGATCCTCGACGCCGTTCTGGACGCCGACATCCTGGTCTTCGCCACACCGACTTGGGTCGGGCACGCCTCCTCGGTCGCCCAACGCGTACTCGAGCGCCTCAGCGCCGAGATTTCCACGACTGATGAGGGGAACCGCCCGGTGCTGGTCGGGAAGGTGGCGCTGTGTGCAGTCGTCGGCAACGAGGACGGCGCCCACAAGATCGTCGCCGACACGACCCAGGCACTCACCGACATCGGATTCAGCGTCGGCGCCCGCGGGTCGACCTACTGGAACGACGAGGCGATGGGTGGGCACGACTACATCGACCTGGACCACACGCCGCCCGCGGTGGCGCGCACCACCGATACCGCGGCGCGCAACGCCGCCCATCTCGCCGCATTACTACGGGCGTCGCCCTATCCCGCGTATCCAGAGTCCTAGCCGGCGACGGACCCTCCTACCCTTCGACCGGCCCCTCCGGGGCCTGGTCCTGTCGGCCCCCGCCCCCGACCGCATCGCGCAAACTGCGCAGCGCGGCCGCCAGCAGGCGCGACACGTGCATCTGGGAGATTCCCAGCTCTGCACCGATCTCGCTTTGCGACATCGACCGGAAGAACCGCAGTGCGACGATTCTGCGCTCGCGGTTGGGCAACTGCGCCATCGCCGCCTGCACGTCGACGAATTCGTCGACGCGCACGAGATCCTCGTCGTCGGCGCCCAACGTGTCCGACAACACCTGCCCGTCCTCGTCGCCCGCATCGGACACGGGCGCATCCAGTGACGCAGCAGTGTGCGCCGAGCGTGCCAGCAGACCGTCGATGACCTGCTCGACCGGAAGATCCAGGTGCGCGGCCAACTCGCTGGGGCGCGGCGAACGGCCCAGCGACTGGACGAGTTCATCGATGCCGCGGCTGATCGCCTGGGCGGTGTCTTTGGCACCACGGCCGACGCGGATCGTCCAGGTGTTGTCTCGGAAGTACCGTCTCACCTCGCCCATCACGGTGGGGACCGCGAACGAGAGGAAATCGGCGTCACGGGTGGTGTCGAAGCGGTCGCATGCGTTGACCAGGCCGACCCGCGCCACCTGAACGAGGTCCTCCAGCGGCTCGCCGCGGCCGGCAAATCGTTGCGCGATGTGATCGGCGAGCGGCAGGCACATCTGTACGGCCTCGTCGCGCAACCGGGCCTTGTGCTCGACGCCGGATTCAATCGCGGCGCGTCTCAGGAGCGCCACGGCTGCCGCGTAACGCTCGTCGCCGGATCCGCCGGTACGGGTAGCCACGGGACCGATCAGTTCCTCAGCGCAGTCAGAGTGACGCGGGACTCGCCATTGGCGTAGGTGACATCGGCGGAGTCTGTGACCGACCCTACGACGAACCACCCGAAGCCGGCCTCATCGAGGCGCACGCCATCACGGACCTCGCAGCACACCTCGATGCGCACGTACTCCGCTCCAGTGCTGATCACCGCACGCAGTCGAGACCCGCGCGGGGCGATCGCGACCAGTTGGGCGCACACCTCGTCGATGCCGAGTTTCACGTCGGCGACGGTATCGAGGCCGAAATCATCGATGAGAAGCACAGACTCCAGGAGATTTCGGATGACGACGACGCGGTCGGGCAACGCGTCGACCGACAACTCGACGACGTGCACACCGCTGCGCTCCGATTGGTCTGCTGCCTCGCTCATACTCTTCCCGGCTAGACGACTGGCTCCCGCCACAGGCTACCCCTCAAAGCTGCTGGCCAAACCTCACGCCTCGGCGCAGGTCGGCCCGGGCGTGTGATGACCATGGCTGCCGGAGTCAGCGCCCCCAGGGGAGACGGGTCAGGCGAGCCTGCATCGGCGCTGCGAAGAGGCTGTCGCGACGCCCGCTATAGCCGTCCCCCGCTCGCCAGAAGGTGGTACGCACCCCGAAGTCGTCGATGTAGCCCCCGGTGCGGGTCGGGTGGATCTGGAGATTCGTGAGATTGCCGCGCATCCATCCGTTCTTGATTGTCACCGCCTCGCTGCTCACGAACTCGTAACTCGGCAGCTTCCACAGGCCGTACCAGTACTGGCCGGATTCGATCTGGGCCTGGGCCGGCGCGGCGGCCATCGTGGACACTCCCGATGCAATGGCAGCGGCCACCACTGCGTCGGCGATGATCTTCTTGACGTTCTGCATCCTTCGTTCCCCCTGTCCCCCGCCGTTTAGAATGGTCCGCACGAGCCTACGCGACGACGATCACCCGACCCGTCATACGCCGGTCGAACGTGGTCGAACCGCACGACTAGAACCCATCCCAGTCACGTGTCGGTCGAAGCGAGGTCCAGCCGCACCCCCAGCAGCCGCACCGGACGGTCAAGCTCAAAGTCGTCGAGCAGTGAGTGCACGACCGGGCCGATGGCCGTCAACTCCGTCGTCGACGCCGGCAACTTGCGCGACTTGGTCCGCGTGTAGAACGTCTTGGTCCGCACCGTTACCGCAACGCGGAACACCTCGCGGTCCTCGTCGACGACCTGGGCCAGCACGTGCTCGGTCAACTCGTCGACCGCAATGTGCATTTCTTCAGACGAGACGAGGTCCGTGGGAAACGTGCGCGAATGCGAGTGCGACTTCGCCTCCCACGGCTCCGGCGAAATCGTCGAGTCCCCGCCGCCGCGACACAGCACGTAGAGCCAATTCCCCTGGTGCGGGCCAAAGGTCGCGATCAGGTCGTCCTTGGGCAGAGCCACCAGCTCGTCCACGGTTTCGACGCCGAGTCCCGACAGTTTCGTCGCCGTCTTCGGCCCGACACTCCACAGCTCGCGGGTCGGCTGCGGCCCCATCAATGCGCCCCAATTGTCCGCGTCGAGACGAAACACCCGCGGACCGTCGTCGGGGGATGCGCGCTTGGCGAAGTTGGTGGCCATCTTGGCGCGCTGTTTGTTGTCGCTGATACCAATCGACGCGGGCAGTCCGGTCCGCTCCCCGATCGTCGCAATGACGTCGACGGCGAGCGCGGCGACCTGTTCGTCATCGAGTTCCCCAGCGCCGAGATAGGCCTCGTCCCAGCCCCACACCTCCACTGGGCCGAACCTCCGCAGCGTCCCCATCACTTCTGCCGACGCATCGCCGTACGCCTCGACATCCAGCGGCAGGTACACCGCGTCGGGCATCCTGCGATGTGCGACCCGCAACGGCATCCCGGCGCGCACCCCGACCGTCCGCGCCTCGTACGACGCGCACGTCACGACCTTGCGCGGAGCCGTCGGGTCCCCGTCACCCCCGACGATGACGGGCACGCCGACGAGCTCCGGCGACCGGCGGCGCTCCACCGATACCTGGAACTGGTCCAGGTCGACATGCAGGATGCGTCGGGTGCCCACGAGTTTCTCCTATGTCAAGCCGCCGCCGGAGTCGGCGTTGTTGAAGCTGTTT